>JAXFQY010000023.1:0-3266 GCA_034178705.1 Eubacteriales bacterium
TGATACCGAAAGGTTTGCTGAGATTCTGGCTAAAAAGAGCACAAAGGAATGGGAGAGCGAAAAGAAAGCTGCCCAGGGTGAATTGACCAAGGCGGAAATGAGGATCGAAATGATTCCAAAGCTGCTGAAAAAGCTTTATGAGGATAATCTTTCCGGTAAGACCTCTGACGATGACTACAGCATTCTTTCACAAGAGTACTCAGTGGAGCGAGATCAGTTAAAGAAAAAGATTCTTGGACTGAGAGATAAGCTGAAGGGAATGGAAGATCGAGCTGGAGAAAGAGAAGCCTTCGTAAAAGCTATTCGGAAGTTTATGAGTATGAAGACTCTGACCGCACCGCTTCTTCGGGAACTGATCGACCACATCGATGTATATGAGGTGGAAGGTCAAGGCAAGAACAAAACCCAGCGGGTTGTAATCTATTACAAGTTCGTGGGTTATCTCGAAATTCCCAACGATTTATCCAGGCCTACTTATTCAGCGGATCTTCGCGAAGGCGTATCGGTGGAATATATCACCTGTGAAGCCGGGGAGGACATCCTTGATGAAGAAGCCTAACGCCGAAAAAAAGCGGAGTAAGCTTAAACTTACTCCGTATCGGTAAAAAAAAGAAGTGGATGTAACTGAAATCCGTTACATCCACTCGATATGGTTGCGGGGGCTGGACTTGAACCAACGACCTCCGGGTTATGAGCCCGACGAGCTACCAACTGCTCTACCCCGCGATATATGGTGCCGGAAACCGGGATCGAACCGGTACGGGATTGCTCCCACGGGATTTTAAGTCCCGGGCGTCTGCCAATTTCGCCATTCCGGCACGCAGAAGGGGGATCTCAAATCCGCTTAGCTTATATATTATAACAAGCTGATAGAGGTTTGTCAATAGTAAAAAGGGAAAAAGTTTTCCGGTATTCAAACGAAAAAAGGAAGAGTAGTTGCCGGAAATCGGGGGCAGACGAAAAGAGAACCAAGCGGGGAAGGAAAATCCCTGCCCCGCTCGGTTTCGCATCCGACAGCGGAATGCTATTTATTCAATCTCAAGACGGCGTGTGGCGGGAACGCTGCTTGTTTTTTTCGGCAAGGTCAGGGAAAGCACACCGTCTTTGTAACCAACCTTGATCTCTTCGGTTTTAATACTGGAAACATCGAAGCTGCGGCTGACAGAGCCATAAACACGCTCGCGGCGCAGATAATTGCCTTTGTTGTCCTTCTCTTCATTTTCCTTATTGCGCTCGGCAGATACGGTCAGAACATCTCCGTCCAAATCGACTTTGATATCCTCTTTCTTGAAGCCCGGCAGATCGGCTTCTACCAGATAATGATCGCCTTCATCCTTGATATCGGTACGGAACTCCGGCATACCTCCGAAAAAGCTGCGTTCAAAGTTTTCCATTTCGCGGAACGGATCATAAGCCGCCAGACGGCGATTGTTTCTGTGTTCAAAAGGCATCAGTTCAAACATAATTATCTCTCCTTTTCTTTTATCGGTTATTTAATATCGGTTATTATATGGTGGATTTGCGCCTTCTATGCGCCGGCGCTTCCGCGCCTGACGGATTCTCACTTTCGTTTCCCATTGGTTGGTCCCTCCTTTTGTTTACGCCTTTATTATAGTTCGCTTATGTGAAAAAATCCGCCACATTGTGTGAAGAACGTGTGAATTTTTAGCAATACAATATTGTGAGTGCTAAAAATAGAATTGAAAAGGGAACATATCGATAAGAACAACCATTAAAAAAGATCGATTTTGGCGTTTTGAGTTTGAGTGTGCTAAAAAACATATTTTTTCTGAACAGAAAAAAGGCTCCGAGCAGAATGCGCGGAGCCTTCGGAAAGAGGGCTTTATACTGATAGGGGAGTGCTGTGCGTATGCTTTGTGACCCACTGCTTCATCTTGATATCAAGCCAAAAACTGTAAATGCCGAGTGTGATCAGGGTAAGCAAAAACCATTTGATATAGTTCCCGAAAAGCTGTGTGCCGGTTCCTTCAAAGATAAGCTGTCTGCCGTCGATGACGGTATGGCGAGCGATCCAGCGCTGACGATAGCAGATCGCCCAAGGTGTGGCAATTCCCAAGGAAATCAAAACAATCAGCCCGGCAACAAGGTTGGTGCCGATCAACCCGAGAAGGCCTCCGGTGAATTTGGATTCCATGTGATCCCTCCGATAAATATTTCACGGCAAAATCAGTATAGCAAGAGAACTTTTGTTTGTCAAGATACTTTGCGTGATGAATGATTATCAGAATTCTCTCTTGATTTGAGGGATGGAGCATGGTATAATAAATCAATTTCAATCGGTTCTTGAGAGGTTTTTCCGGAAAGCCGGACGCCGGTTTATTTTTTGATATTAGAAGGATGAAGCTTTCAATGAGAATAAAATATAGGGTTTTCCCTCTTCTTTTATCTTTATTATTGTTCTTCCTTTTTGTCTCCTGCGCTTCAGACAGAATTCTTCCTCCGGAGAGTGAATCAACCCTGGAATCCTTGTCGGTTCCAACCGAAGCTCCTTTGAGTTCGGGCACAGAGGAGACGGTTTCCCAAACAACTGCGTCCTGTGTGACGGAAGCTCCCGAGCCGGAACTGCCCGCACTTTCTTTTTTTCTCGATGATCTTTCAAAAAATTTTTGTGTGATAACAGAATATGAAAACGAATGGATCCCCGGCAAGGATCTGGGCTGCTTCGGAGTCATTCCGGCCATTGAAGTAGACGGTGCGACCCGTTATGCCGATTACTGGAATCGGGCGTACGGTTTGTATCCGGAGCTTCTCTCGTATCGGATCGGTTATCAGCTTGACTACACAGTCATCACAACCGGGGAAGCCGGACAAAGAGAAGAGTCCCATACCATGACCATTCACTCCCCGAAGGATACCGTCGGAGACTTCAATCAGCTTCTTGAGATCTATCTTTATGACGATGTCCATCAGATCCCCGGACAGTTTTATTCCCATCTGTTACAGGAGGATATCGACGGAACGACCTTGATTACCTCCATCAAGCTTACGGGTGGAGCTTCCGTTGCCAGGCTTTCAAAAGTTACCCTTTCTGCTTACTTGTATGCCGGAGACGCGGATTTTGATGCAGAGGGTAATTATATCGGTACCCATATCACCGTTCTTCCGATTACAAAGCTCAACTGACGGGAGGGGAAACATGAAAAAAAGAATGATCGCGATGATCGCGTGCATATGTATGCTGCTTTGTTCCTGCAGTATCAATCCTGTGGCACCGGAAACGACGGCAGCGCCGGAAACGACGGCAG
>JAXFQY010000005.1:0-24037 GCA_034178705.1 Eubacteriales bacterium
GGTCGGGTCGCGGACCTGTCCTCGGGAACGCTCCCGTCGGGCTCCGCGCCTTTTCTTTTTCCCTTGCACCTTTAGCTCAGCTGGTAGAGCAACTGACTCTTAATCAGTGGGTCCAGGGTTCGAGTCCCTGAAGGTGCACCAAAAATTCCGTACACGTATGTGTGCGGATTTTTTTGCTTTTTCACTCTTCACTCTTCGCTTTTCACTAACTTTCCGTGTACGAAATTTAGGTAATTGGTAATAGGGAATAGTGATAAGGGAATGTTTCCGTGACCCCTTTGTTACGGCACAGGAAGGATGCCAATAGGCTTTTTTCCTACAAAAGATTTGTGTGTCGATGCAGTAACTGTTCTACTCGACCAAAGGAAAGTGCGCACAGAATGAGTGTTCTATGAATATTACTCCATAAATTTAATTGAAGAACAAGGTGGATTTATTACCATTCTTTATGAGGTTATAATCTAAAATAGATTTCATTTCCGGATTTTGTAATCGGACGGGGAGCTTTTTCGGTAGATTTGTACCGGAATATCTTTGGAACACATTTAGCGGAAAAAACTTTAATATGACTATTGCTATTTACGGTTTTTTACACCGGTTTACCGTATAACAGGGGCGGTCGGATACTAATCCGACCGCCCCTGTTTCTGCCATTTATTACAGTGCTTTTTCGTCCTGCTACTTTTTATCAAAGGTTTGGACAAAACCGCCCTGTCCCGGCGAGCAGAGATCTCCGCCGATTACCCGGTTTTTGTAAATGATTACGGTTGCATATACCGGTCTGTCTGTGTCTCCGTAATTGGTTACGCGGTAGGTGTAACGACGGACCTTTCTGCCTGCATAGCGTGAAAGGTCCAGCCCCTGTCGCTTCTGAAGCTCATTGTAGGCAGCAAAAACCCGGTCAAATTCAGAGGGAAGGCGCACTTCTTCCTCTTCCGGCTCTCCTTCTACCTGAAGACCGAACTGTGCAAGAAAGGAAACACGGTCTTCGTTTGTCCGGATTTTCGGAAAGGAGATCTCCTGCCCGTCATCCGCGGAGACGGGAGCTTCATTCCCGTAAACAGGCACCATCACGGCAAGCGTTACAAGCAGAATTGTCGCGAGTATTAGGATTCCGACAAGGCGAAGCGTGGTTGCACGACAAGTATAAATGAACAAATCCGTCACCCTTTTCTCTTTCGTTGCTATACCATATGCGACGGAGCGGCAGGATATGCGTTGAGAAAGATGAATGGGATAGTTTTTAAAATGACAAAACCAGTATCATTATTCATATTGCCTTTCCGAATATTGAATGATAAAATACTTTTCGGAACAATTCTGCGATCAGGAGGAACCATACTGTGAAAAAGATCTTTCTGCTTTTCACCGTGTTGCTTTTCTGTTGTGTTTCATTCTCCCTGCTCTTCTCCGTGTCCCTGTACGGAGAGGAACCGCTTGTTTTGTATGTTAACGCGGAATCCGGCAGCGACGATGCTGACGGAAGAAGTGATGCGGTGCCTCTGAAAACCATTGACGCGGCAATCCGTGCAGCGGGTGACGGCGACCTCACGATTGTCTTCACAGGGAACTATACGGTGAAGGAACATTATACCGAACCGCTTCATAAGGGGACGGTGACCTATACGGCAAAAACTGACAGTCGGTCCTATGATGCGGTTTTCTCATTTGCAAACGTGCGAGCGCTGACCTTCAACTGTTCGGGACCGGTCGTTTTTCGTGATATAACCATCAAAACCGTTAATTTTGCGATCATTGCCGCACAGTTCAATCCGCTTGTTTTTGATGAAGGGGTGGCAACCATCGGCGGTTCCTCCTATCTTTTTGCGCTAGGCGGCTATGATGCGCCGGCGGATGCCAATCTGCCGACGAACCGCAATTCCTCTCTGACGATTAACAGCGGGTCGTTTTATAAGGTGTCCGGCTTCTGCCGTGCCAAAGGCAACACAACCAGTCTGAGCTATACAGGTGTTGCATCGATCACGGTAAACGGCGGGACAATCGGAACCCTTTACGGCGCGTCGATTGATTATTACTATTCCGGCGGTGTCCGTATTACGGTAAACGACGGAAAAATCACAACGCTTTGCGCAGGAGGAAACGCCAGTAGGCGTCTTGACGGTGTCGCAACCTTGATTCTGAATGGTGGTACCGTCGGAGCGGTAAAGATCAACAATGCGACTGCCGGTGCACGCGTCGAGCTTGCCGGGACAAAGTACTCCACTCTGGAAAAAAGCTTTTATAATGTTTCTCTGGAAAGTATCGCCGAGAAGGCGGGATCAACCTTTTTGCTTCGCTATAACTCTTTGCTGTATACCGAGAAGCAGGCAGAGAGTTTCGCGAAAATCTTTGATTCCGTAGAAAACAATGCTTCTGTGTTTGTCCGTGATGGGGCTTCCGGAAACGGCTTTTCCGAAAGCTCACCCATTGGCAGTTTTGCCGCTGCTGTTTCGATGCTCAAGCAGGTTGGCGGGACAATCGTTTTATCCGGTTCGGTTGATTGCGACACCGTTCAGATCGAATGCGGCGGCCCCATTACCGTAACGGGCGGCGAGCTGCGGCTTCCACCGGACGGCGTTACCGTTGCAAGTGATTTGACGGTTGCTTCTGTCACACTGTCTGCCGAAAAAGCAACGTTGGTCACGGTGAAAGGGAGCAGACTCCTTATCGGAGAAGAGGTCGATTCTTTGCCTCTTGTCTCTCTGCTGCTTGCCGAGGGCGCACGTGCAGAGATGCTGTCCGGAACTTTTGGATCCGTTACGGTAGACGGCAATTGTTTTTTTGAAGCGGTCAATGGCAGTCTTGATACAGTGAACGTGACTTCCGGAGCGGGAGAGAGTGTTGTCTTTACGGTCGAGAGTGCCGCAGTCAAGATGCTTTCGGTGAATGCAGCCGGAAATGTCTCTCTCGGTTTGTATGGGGGAAGCATTGCTTCTGTTTCCGTTGACCGTGCGGATAAGCTCTCTGTGTTGCTCGGAGCGATTACGGCGCGCACAGAAAAGCTGAATGCGGATCAGATCCTCCTTTGGTGCACCCCGGCGGCAGATGAAAAGCTTGCCACGTCCTTTGAAACGGCCGGAGCAGTCCGAACAAACTCTACCTATATATATATCCGCAACGGAGGCAAAGGCGACGGAAGCACTCCTCATTCCGCTGCGTCCTCTCTTTCAAAAGTGAACGGTATCTCCGGAAGGGTAACCGCGGTTCTGTGCGGAGAAGCACGCGTTCCTTCCATGACCTTCAAAAACGATACCGGGCTGACTCTGACAAGCCGTGATCCTATCCGCGACTACCGAGAGGACGGTGCTGTTGCCCAACTGCGCGGCAATCCGACTTTTGATTGCGAAACGACAATCGAATATCTGACCCTTGAGGCGGATGCCACCCGGCGTCTTTATGGAGGGGGCAACCGGTTTGTTATCGGGGACGGAGTTTCCTGTGTGCTTTCCGGGGGGAATACAGTCTATCCTTATCTGATTGGCGGCGGAACTGCCAGTACATCTTCGGAAACAGCGAATATGACGGTGAACAGCGGCGACTGGGGTGTGCTCCGTGCCGGATCCGAGAACAAAGGGAAGGGAAGCGATCTCAGCATTCGTTGCGTGATCAACGGAGGGGTCTTCCATAATTATCTTGCTCTTTCCTCGCGCGGGGAAAACACCGGTACGATTGATGCGGAGATTAACGGAGGAACCTTTTATCAGGGAATATTCGCGGTTTATGAGGAGGACGGAGCTTCTTATTTTGCGAAATACGATATCAATCTTGTCATTAACGGCGGTACTCCCTACGGCGCAATCGCTCCGGCCAAGAGCGCCGAAACTGCCCTTTACGGAAGCTATAAGCTGACGCTGAACGGCGGAAATTTCGGACATGTGACCGATGTCTGGGGCGCTGAGCGTTACTTGGGGAAAATGACAAGCGAGATTGTTTACGGCGTCTCTTTGGATGAGAATGCCGCAATGGAAGGAGAAGTTTCCTTTACAAACCCGATCCGCAAGGGAGCAGATCCGCATCTCTTCTATTTTGACGGCTATTATTATCTTTGCTGCACCGGTAGCACCACGATTACCCTCTTCAAGGCGGCCAATCTTGCGGATCTGGCGACGGCAGCCTCCTATACGATTATTCGTCCGACCTACGGAAAGAATCTCTGGTCTCCGGAAATTCATCGTTTTACCGAGGAGGAAGTCGGCGCCCAAAATGCCGGATGGTATATCTTCTTCGGCTTTGATGACGGAACGACCTCCAATCAAAGGCAGTACTGTCTCCGTCTACAAGGAGAGGATCTGCTTGGAAAATGGGTGAATCCTGTTACGGGAAAACAGAATGAGCCGCAAAAAATAAAAGTGAAAAACCAGCCGGAGTTGAACGAAGAAGCTCTATGCGGGGGCAGTTCGGTTATCCGGATCAACGGTAAAACCTACATTACCTTTGTCAGTGAGACGGGCAGAGGAACGAAAGACTTTCATCAAATCATTTATATCTGTGCCTTTGAGAACCCGTGGACTTACATCGGTCCGGCAACTGCGATCTGTGTTCCGGAATACGATTGGGAAGCAGGTGGCTACGGTCAGGATTCTTCCACCGGTCTGTGGTATCCGAAGGTGGTTGAAGGTGCGGCGGCTGTTTACGGGGACAACGGGGAAATATACCTCATGTATACCGGAAGCGGCTATTGGACGATTTACTATCAGCTCGGTTTCCTGAAATATGTCGGCGGAGATCCGCTGGATGCATCAAGCTGGCAAAAGACTCCCAAGCCTGTTTTCTCCCTTTCGGATGAAGTAAACGGCTGCGGACACGGAAGCTACACGACCGATTGGACCGGTTCACATTGGATTGCCTATCACGGCTACCTTGGAAAAGACACGGAGAGCAAACGCTATGTTTTCTTTGAGCCGTATACGGTTTCCGATAAAACGGTTACGATTGGTGACGGAAGCGGGCATCCGGCCGCTCTTTCGACGGTTTATACGCTTCCGATCAACCCGATGTCCGTTTCAGAACGGGTTAGCGGTTTTGACAGTGCTCTGAAGGCAACCGGGGAAGATCCTGTGATTACGGTTCCGCTGACAACATCGGGGGAGTCTATGAACACCACAGTCCCTGACGTGACATCGGAGCCATCCACGTCAACGGATACAGGTACCCGGAGACCGCTTATGCCATGGATATGGATCGTAGCGCTGTGTTTCCTGTCTGCTCCTGTTCTGCTGATTCTACGGAAAAGAAAAAGAAAATAAGAGATGTTCCGATTTCCGGATTTTGCGAAGAAGCGCGGTTCACCGTGCTTCTTCGTTTTGCTTTGTAATACTCGATGGAAACCTAAAGCGGTGTTTTTTTGTGCAACCTGACAGTGTGTCGAAAATACAATCTGTTTTTTATGCATTTCGCACAATTTGTTTTATGAAATTTCGGCATAAGTACAAAGAGCCCGGAAAGAGCGCGAGAAAAGTCGCAATTCAGCGAAAAAATGGAATAAAACGTGTCAAAAAAAGCATCAAATGCGTGATGGAACTGTGAAAAAATGGCGAAAAAACACTTAAAAATGCGGAACCGTCCCTTGACATTTTTCCCTTGTTATGATAATATAATAGCACAAACGGCTCCGCGGTCTTCCGCGGCGAAATCAGCATTGCCGGTAATCCGTGTGCTATCCGAGCGCACTACCGCACGAGTGGCGGGGAGAGGCATATGTTCGGAAAAGATGACTGTTCTGTCCGGGCTTTTTTTATTCTCCGGAGGGAGAATAAGCGCCGGAGAGGGCAGTCGTTTATGTTTTCGCGCCCGCACTCCTGCCGTTCTGTTTCAGCCAAGGCAATAAATTTTGGAGGAAGCTATGAGAAAAATCATTTCCGGAAGGATTCTTCCTCTCCTGCTCGCTGCTCTCATGATCTTCGGGTCGGTCAGCGTACCTGTGTTTGCGGATGGTGATCTGCTCACGGTTGCGCCTTCCCAAACGTCCGCGTCGACGAACTTGAAGGACACGCAGAGTCTTGCGGAGATGAAAGAACTGCTCAATGCGGAGAAGTATGCCGCATACATGGAAAAGCACAAAGACGCTCCCCGGGCAACCGCTACCGTGACCATCAATGCGGCGAATTATTTTGCCGACCAGACAACGGCCGCGGTCGAGGTGCTGAACGATTACGAGGGAGAGCCCGGGTCATCCCTGTTTTTCCCGGATTCCGGCACGGTGGCTTGGAAAATTGATGTTCCCGAAACCGGTCTTTACGGCGTTTCGGTTCGTTATTATCCGGTAAAACAGTATACGGCAAAGGACGGAACCGTCTATGCCGGAAAATCCGCGTCGATTGAGCGGATGTTCCTCGTAAACGGAAAGGTTCTGTTCGACGAGTCCCGCATTATCTCCATGACTAAGGTCTGGTCGAACACGTATTATACTGATATAGACGGTAAGACCGTATATGACGGAGCTTATATTAACGGAACCGGTGCTTCTGCACCGGCCATGCGGCAGGATATCAACGGGAATGATATTCGTCCGTCTGCGTATCAGGATCCCCAGTGGCGCAATTATCTGTTCAGCGATAGCTCCGGTTACTACTCCGGCGGACTGGAGTTCTATCTTGAAAAGGGAGAGAATGTGATCGCTCTCCGTGCAGTCCGCGAACCCGTGGTTCTTGCATCGATTACCCTTTCCCCGATCTCGGATGCGCCGACAATGGAAGAATATGTTGCTTCCCATACCTCTACAGAGTCTTCGGCCGGAGCCGCGACGGTTAAAATCGAGGCAGAGCTTTCCGATCATACCTCGGATGATTCGGTTTATCCGATCAATGACCGTACCTCTGCAATGACCAGCCCGCAGAAGTCTGATGCTCAGCCGCTGAACACCATCGGCGGAAAAGAGAGCTATAAAACGGCGGGACAGTGGGTTTCGTATAAATTCCAGGTTGAAAAAACCGGTTGGTATACCATTGCATCCCGTTTCAAGCAGAATGCTCTTGCCGGTATGTTTACCTCCCGTATTATTAAAATCAACGGTGAGGTTCTGTATGATGAATGCTACGGCGCCCGTTTCGATTACTCGAAGGATTGGGTACTTGAAAATCTCAATGACGGCGAAAAGGATTTCCGTTTTTGGTTTGAAGCGGGAAAAACCTATGAGCTGACGCTTGAGGTTGGTCTCGGTGCTTTGGACGATACCATCCGCCGCGTAACAGAAACGCTGGAAGTTATTAACTCCGGATATCTTGAAGTGATCAAGCTTACCGGTGCCGATCCCGATAAGTACCGTGATTATCAGTTTTCCCGTGTTATGCCGCAGGTTCTGATCGATTTTATCAAGCAGTCAAGACAGCTCTACGCAATCTCGGCAGAGCTTGAGGAGCTTTGCGGAACCAAAGGAAGCCATGTTGCCACGCTTGATAAGGTTGCCTTCCTTCTGAATCAGATGGGAACCGACGAGGGGTCCATTGCCGGCTCCCTGAAATCCTTCAAGACCTATATCGGTACTCTTGGAACCTGGCTGAACGACAGCCGTGCACAGCCGGTTCAGTTTGACTACTTCCTCATTGTGCCGGAAGGGGAAAAACTCCCGAAAGCAAATGAGAATTTCTTTCAAGCGATTTGGTACGAAATCAAACTGTTCACTGCCAGCTTCTTTGTCGATTATTCCAGCATGGGAAGCACATCGGAAACCGAGGAAGACGCGGTAGAGGTTTGGCTGACCTCCGGACGTGACCAGTCCCTTGTTGTCCGTAACCTTGTGGACAGCCAATTCTCACCCCGGTACAACATTTCGGTTGATGTCAAACTTGTTGCAGGAGGAACTCTGCTTCCTTCCGTTCTGAGCGGACAGGGACCGGATTGCTTTATCGGAATGGGTGCGACGGATGTTATCAACTATGCAATCCGTTCCGCGGTTCTTCCCCTTGATGGGTTTGACGGCTTTGAAGAGATCATGTCTGAGTTCTCGGATGCGGCGCGTATTCCGCTGACGCTGTATAATTACAGCAGCGAAACGGACAGTGCAACGCAAACGGTTTACGGCTTGCCGGAATCGATGGTCTTCTCGATGATGTTCTACCGTACGGATGTTCTGGCGGATCTCGGTATTGAGATTCCGAAGACCTGGGATGATCTTTTGGCGGCCTGTACCATTCTGCAGGCAAACAATATGAATATCGGTCTGCAGCGTGACTTCGACATCTTCCTGTATCAGATGGGAGGTAACCGTTATGCGGATCACGGCATGCGTACCGGACTCGGCGAGAATATTGCGCTGGAAGCCTTCCAGTATTATACAAGATTCTATACCATGTACTCTTTCCCGGCTACATATGATGCTGCCAACCGTTTCCGTACCGGAGAAATGCCGATTGTAATCACTCCCTATACGGCGATGTATAATACTCTGACCGTTTTTGCAACGGAGATTCAGGGACTTTGGAGCTTTGCGACGCTGCCGGGCTATGTCAGAAAAGACGGGACTTTTAACAATGACGCGGTCGGCGCAGTTGCTGCTTTGACCATGATGAACGGCTGCACCAATCAGAAGAGTACCTGGGAATTCATGAAGTGGTATGTCGGTCACGAAGCACAGTCCCAGTATTGTAACCAGCTGATTACCACCATCGGGCCTGCCGCCAAGCATGCGACGGCAAACCGTCAGGCTTTGGAGGATATGGCATGGACCTCAAGCGAGCTTGCGGTTTTGATGGATCAGTTTGATCATATTGCGACGATTGAGCAGCATCCGGGCGGATACATTCAGGATCGTTATATCAGTTTTGCGTTCCTTGCTGCGTATAACGACGGAAAAGAACCTATTGCTCAGATCCGTTCTCATATTACCACAATCAATAAAGAGATTACCCGCAAGCGTAAGGAATTCAACATGGAAACGCTTGAGCTTGGAGAGACGCTTGCCGACAGAAAGTCCGCAACGGATGGGTCGGATTAAGTTCCGCTTCAATTATTTATTCTAAAAAGGAGAAAACGCTCATGTCCGATAAAGGCAATGTTAAGCGCCCGGTCGCACGTTCGGAAATGACCAAGGCACAGTGGACATGGAAAGAAATGAAGCGGAACAAGGCGGGCTATTTTATGCTTGCGCCGTTTATGATTCTGTTCACGATCTTCACGATCTTTCCCGTTCTGCTGTCTATCATTCTCAGCTTTACGACCTTCAACATGTTGGAGATGCCGGATTTCATCTTCATGGACAACTATATCCGGCTTTTCCTTGATGATGACATTTTCATTACGGCATTGAAGAATACTTTGATTTTTGCATCGATAACGGGGCCTGTTTCCTATATTCTGTCTCTGTTTATCGCTTGGTTTATCAACGAGCTGAATCCGAAGCTCCGCTCGCTCGTTACTTTGATTTTCTATGCACCGTCTATTTCCGGAAATGTCTATCTGGTCTGGAAGATTCTTTTCAGTTCAGACTCCTACGGCCTTGTTAATGCGACGCTCATGAAAATGGGTGCCATCTACGAGCCGATTCTGTGGTTCGAGGATGATGACTACACCATGGGGCTCTGTATCGCGGTCGCTCTCTGGACCTCGCTCGGCACCTCCTTCCTCGTTTTCATTGCCGGACTTCAGGGAATAGACCGTTCACACTATGAGGCGGCGGCCGTCGACGGAATCCGTAACCGTTGGCAGGAGTTGTGGTACATTACCTTGCCGGAAATGGGACCGCAGCTGATGTTCGGTTCGGTTCTTGCGATTACCAAATCCTTTGGCTTCGGACAGATTGTTACCGACCTTTGCGGCTTGCCGTCTGTCAATTATTCGGCACATACCATCATGAATCACCTGCAGGATTACGGCGGTCAACGTTTTGAAGTGGGTTATTCCTCAACCATTGCGGTGGTACTCTTTGTCATGATGGTCGGTTCCAACCTGTTGATCAAGAAGATGTTGAGCAAGGTGGGTAAATAAGATGGCAAAAGATAAGAAATTAAGAGTTGCCGGTCATAAGGTTGTCCTGAACCGCTCTGCTGGCGGTGATATGGGAATCTTTGTTCTTCTGTTTATTTTCGGCGCTTTCATGTTTATCCCGATGTTCTTCGTTATCTGCCAATCCCTGAAGCCGCTTGACGAGATCTTTATGTTCCCGCCGCGCCTTTACGTGGTCAGACCCACACTTGACAACTTCTCTGACCTTTTTCAGCTGATGAACGAAAGCTGGGTTCCGTTTTCCCGCTATGTTTTCAACACGATTTTTGTCTCCCTGACCGGTACCTTCGGGAACCTTGTTGTGTCTTCGCTTGCCGCCTATGCGCTCGCCAAGATTAAATTCCCGGGGCGGAAGGTTATTTTCCAGATCATTGTTCTTTCCCTTATGTTCCATGAGACGGTTACGGCGATTGCAAACTTTATCACGATGAGCGCCCTTGGCATGATCGATACACTTTGGGCACGAATTGTCCCTGCCTTGGCGACCTCCATGGGTCTCTACCTGATGAAGCAGTTCATGGAATCCAGTGTTACGGATACGGTGTTGGAAAGTGCGCGTCTGGACGGCTGCAGCGAACTGCAGACCTTCTATATCATCGCCATGCCGATGGTTCGTCCGGCATCGCTTACTCTGATCATCGAGACCTTTAAGAATCTTTGGAACGGCGGTTCTTCCATTTACATTCACAGCGAGCAGCTGAAATCCTTCAACTACGCGATCCAGCAGATCGTTTCCGGCGGTATCGCAAGATCCGGTGCCGGCTGTGCGGCGACCGTTGTTATGATGATGGTTCCGATTATCGTCTTTATTATTTGCCAGAGCAACATTATTGAGACGATGGGTGCCAGCGGTATGAAGGATTAAGGAGGTGCAAGTGATGAAAAAACTTTCAAAAATCCTTTTGCTGACACTTGCGCTGGTTATGCTTCTTCCCGCAGTGTCCGCATTTGCCGCCACTCCCTATCAGACGCATACTTTTATGGCCTCTGAAAAGGAAGCACTTTATTCTCCGGATGCCTATGTTCCGGTAGTGGCAGTAGACGGTGCCTATATGGGCGTGACAGAGGCGTTCGGCGATGTTTCCGATCTTTTTGTCGGGCCGGATGAGGAAATATACATCGTCGACTCCAACAAGTCAAAGGTTGTGATCCTTGACCGCTTTTACAAGCAGGTCGGTATGATCAAAACCTTCATAAACGATCAGGGCGTTCCTGATTCTCTGACAAATCCGAAGGGCGTTTTCGCAAACGAAAAGTATATTTACATTTGCGATACCAATGCCAACCGGATCGTTATGTTCAGCCGGGAACAGAATGCATCCGGCGGATATGATTTCGTCCGTATCATTCAGAAGCCGACCTCCGATCTTTTCGGAGAGGATGCAATTTACAAGCCGGTTGCGATGGCCGTTGACACCTACAATCGTATTTACGTTGTTTCTTCCTCCACGTATCAGGGCATTATTGTTATGACCGAGGAAGGACAGTTTACCGGTTTTATCGGCGCGCAGCGTGTTTCCTATAACATCATCGATATGATCTGGCGCCGCTTTATGACCGAGGAGCAGTTGGCGCAGCAGGAAACTTATGTTTCTACAGAGTTTAACAACATTGCAATTACTCCGGATAACTTCATTTACGTTACCACAAACAATATTGAGGCGAGTGACAGACGTGCCGCTGTTTCCGCAAAGAATGGTAAGTATTCGCCGGTTAAGCTTTTGAATCCGTCTGGCGATGAGGTAATGATTCGCACCGGATTCTGGGATCCGGGCGGAAACCTCACCGGTACTTCCCGTATTGTTGATGTCGCGGTCGGCCCGGAGGAAACCTGGACGATTGTCTCAGAAAATGAGTCCAAGTGTTACACCTACGATGCAAACGGAAATCTTCTGTTTGCTTTCGGAAGTGCCGGTTCACAGCTCGGTAACCTCAAGACGGTCAAGGCATGTGCTTATCAGGGCGAAAAACTTTTGCTGCTGGACTCCAGCCAGAAGAGCTTTACGGTTTATAAGCGTACCGAATACGGGGATACACTTCTTGCCGCAATCCGCAATACCAATGAGCGGCAATATGACCAGGCAATTGTGTACTGGGAAGAAATCCTGAAGCGCAACAGTAACTACGATCAGGCGTATATCGGTATGGGACAATCCTACTACCGGGACGGCGAATACGAGAAGGCAATCGAATATTATCAGGCCGCTTACGAGGTTTCAAATTATTCCGAAGCCTACCGTGAGATCCGTAAGGAGTGGCTGTCGAAGTACATTCTGATTATTCCGGTGCTTATCATCGTCGTTGCCTTCCTGGCAGTGAAATTCTCAAAATATGCAAAGAAGGTCAATGACCGTACAGCACTCAAGGTAGGGAAGAAGACCTACTGGGAAGAGCTTCTGTATATCAACCATGTTATTTTCCATCCGTTTGACGGCTTCTGGGATTTGAAACATGAGAAGCGCGGTTCCCTGAGGGCAGCTTTGACAATATTTGCAATTTTGATTCTTTCTTATTTCTATCAGGATGTCGGCAGCGGCTATATTCTGAATCGCTACGGCACTTACTCCTCTCTTCTTACTCAGATTGAATCGGTCATGATCCCGGTGCTGCTGTGGGTAACCGCAAACTGGTGCTTGACGACGCTGTTTGACGGAGAAGGAAGCTATAAAGACATTTTCATTGCAACCGGTTATGCGGTGGCTCCGCTTCCGATCTTCCTGATCGCATCGACAATCCTTTCCAATTTCATTGTGAGCAACGAGAAGGAATTTTGCACCTTGCTTGTCAATATCGGCATGGTTTGGGCCGGATTCTTGCTGTTCTTCGGCATGATGGTTACGCATGATTATTCGATCGGCAAGAATGTCCTGATTTCCCTCTGTACGATTTTGGGCATGGGTATTATCATGGCAATCTGTTTCCTGTTTGTTATGCTGATTCAGAAGATGGTCAGTTTCGTTTCCGCGATTGTCACGGAAATCAGTTACCGAATGTAGTAGAAAGGAGAAAAAGAAAGATGAAAGCCAAGAGATTTCTTTCCGGATTGCTGGCTTTTCTTATGGCAGCCGGCACACTTGCCTTTCCTGCGTTCGCTGCTGAGGCTCCGACAACCTCAAGCACGACTGAAACCGATCCGGGTCTTGTTCCCGGAAGTAAGATTTTCGAAGAGTTTCCGAATTATACGGGCATTACCTTCAAATCGGTTGAAGAAAAGCTGACAACCATGAAGAAGATGGTCTGGAACGACCGTTATGAACTATATGCTGAACCATGGACCGGGGAGGTTATCTGTCTTGACACGGTTACCGGACAGACCCTTTGCACGAACCCATATGACGCATCCACGACGGGAACCACTGACACCATCAAGTATCAGTTGCTTTCTCAGATCATTATCAAATTCAGCGATACGACCGGTTCGACCAAAGAATACTCCAGCTATGAGCAGGCTGCGCTGAATGAACAGATATCCATGAAGCTCATTAAAGGCGGTCTTCGCGTGGAATACACGATCGGCCGTTCGGAGTCTTCTTATCTGGTTCCGCGCCGAATCAGTGTGGAACGCTTTGATCAACTGATTGCAGCCAATCTTCCCGGCGGAGCAGAATGGGTAGCCTCGGGTGAATCCATAGGCGAAAGAGATGAGTCCCTGCTGACCTTTAAATCCAAGCGCGTTGTATACCGTTATATTGTATACGATCCGAATGATCCGACCAATCCCGAAAAGGTTTTGATGGATATGTATACCAAGATCCCCGTAACAAAGAAAAAGGGGATTGCGGTTATGGAACTTGCCGCGGATATCAAGCCGAAGGAGTTGCTTGAGGTGGAATCCATTATCAAGGAATTCTGCCCCGATTATACCTTTGAAGAGCTTGAACGGGATCATGCCGAGACTGAGTATACAGGAACAAATGTTGAGCCGGCGCTCTTTAAGCTCTCGATCGAATATAAGCTGACCGATCAGGGCATGAAGGCTGAGCTCCCCGGCAACGGTATTCGCTATGACTCCGCAAACTATACGCTGGAGGAACTTCAATTCCTTCCGTATCTCGGTGCCGGAAGCAGTGAGAATACCGGTTATACCTTCACTCCCGACGGTTCGGGTGCCATAACGCGGTTTGAGGATTTTGTCGGGAAAAACGCCAATCGTAAGTATTCTTTCTACGGCGTCGACTATGCTTATCTCTCGGCAATGCCTGAAAACTGTCAAACCCCTACTCTTCCGGTTTACGGAATTGTTCAAAACGTTGTCAAAACCTCTCAGAAACCCGTAACAACCATCGAAATCAAGGAAAATGCGGACGGGGAAAAAGAAGAAGTAACTGTTACCAGTTATGAAACGGTTCGTACCACGACATCTTCCGGCTTTGTTGCCATCGTTGAGGAAGGTGACGCGCTGACCACGATTATGAGCAAGAGCGGCGGAACAACGCATAAGTTCTTCCATATCACAACACTCTTCCAGCCGCGTCCGAAGGATCAGTACAATCTTGCGGATTCGATCTCTGTCGGATCCTCTTCGATGATCACTGTTGTCTCTGATCGTAAATATGTCGGAAGACTTTCGATCAATTACATTATGCTCAATGACAGCCGACTCGCTCAGGAGAACGGACTTGAGAATTATTACGAGCCGACGTGGGTCGGTATGGCAAAGGCGTATCGTGATTATCTTGAGGGGAACGGTACATTGACGCGACTGACCGAAAACGATGTCGAAGAGAAGCTTCCGCTGTACATTGAGACATTCGGTGTGGTTCCGACAACCAAAAAGATTCTTTCTATTCCGGTTGACGTGGATGTTGCTTTGACCTCCTTTGAAGATATCCGCACGATGTATGACGAGCTGGCAGCAGAGGGAATCTCCAACATAAACTTCAAGCTGACAGGTTATGCGAACGGGGATATGTTCGGGACGCTGGCTCCGTATAAACTCAAATGGCAGAAAGCTGCAGGCGGCGCAGACGGCTTCCGCGACCTTGTTGCCTATGCAAACGAGAAGGGCTTCGGCCTTTATCCGGACTTTGAGTTTACCGCTGTTTCGGATTTTGAATCCTTTGACGGATTCAGCTTGAAGAAGCATGCCGTCAAAACCATTAATGATCAGTATGTGTACAAGTTCATTCTGGACCCTGTTTCGGATGGTTCCGTTTGGGGAGTCGGGCTTCTTGTTTCTCCGTCCTGCTATTCTTACTTCTATGAGAACTTCAGCCCGCGGTATCAGGAGTACGGTCTTGACAGCATTGCCATGACGACCTTCGGAACTGACCTCAGCTCGGATTTTGATACGGATGAACCGTACAACCGCGAGGATACCAAGCTGATTGTTACACAGTTCCTTGAGCAGGTGAAAAAGGATTACTCCAGTCTTCTCGGCGACGGAGGAAACGCTTACACATTGAAATACTTTGATCACCTTCTCAACGTTTCTCTCGATTCCAGCCGGTTTGCCGTGACAAGCAACTCGGTTCCGTTCCTCGGCCTTGTCCTGCATGGCTACATTAACTTTGCCGGGACGCCGCTGAACATGGAAGGGGATATCGATTATGCCCTGCTCAAAGCGATTGAGAACGGTTCCTCGATCTATTACATTTTGAACTATGACAACACCGAGCTGCTCAAAGAGTCCCCCTGGCTCTCCCGGTATTATGCGGTGCGTTATGATATTACCAAGGACGATTTGATCGAACAGTACAATAAGCTCAACGATGCCATTGGTGATCTTCAGACGACGCTGATTTCGGGTCATGAGTTTGTGCGCGGTGAGCGTATTCCCGAAGAATACGAGATGGAAGCCGATAGGCTGGAAGCCGAAAAGCAGGCAGAAATTGTATACGAGAAGCAAAAACTGAATCAGTACAAAGCTGCCGTCAATGAGTATCGCAAGAAGTATGAGGCCGGTGAAATCGGTGCCGGAGAAACCATTGTCTGGCAGGAACCGGAGAAGCAGGCGGTAACACTTGTTTCCGGAGGACTGCAGAAGGACGAGAACGGCGCAGTGAAGATTGACAGCAAGACCGGAGAGCCGGTATATACCACCACAAAATATACGTCTGACGACGGAAGCATAGTCAAGGTCACCTACGGTGATTCTGTAAGCTTTATCCTGAACTACAACGATTTTACCGTGAAGGTTTGGGACGATGACGGTACAGAATACACGATCGACGGCTACAGCTTCGTTAAGATCGACTGAAAGGAGGAGACGAAGTGAATAACGCAAAAACCGCGGCTGCCCCTGTGAAACGCCGCAGGAGAGTTTCTCTGAATGCGAGAAAAGCCCGTTCCGGCTGGATGTTCTGTCTGCCGTTCGTGCTTGGCTTCCTGATTATTTATCTGCCGATCATCTTCGACTCCATCAGGTACAGCTTCTGCAATATTATTCAGGAGCGTAACCAGACCTACCATCTCGAGTTCGTGGGCTTCCAGAACTATCATGACGCTCTGACTGAGAATCCGGACTTTGTCCGGACTCTCACCAGTGGAATTGGCACTCTTCTCGTTGAGATCCCTGCGATCGTGATTTTTGCACTGTTTGTTGCAATTCTTCTGAATCAGAAGATCGTTGGGCGTGCTGCCTTCCGTGCGATTTTCTTCATTCCTGTTATTCTTTCTACCGGTCTGATTGCGGAGATCGATGCCAGCAACGCAATGCTCGATTACATGAGCGGCTCGGGTGCTTCGCTGGATACCGGTGTAGAAGAAAGTACGACCTCTCAGATTGTTTCGGCGCTGGAGATCGAAGCCTTGTTTGCCAATATGAAGATCGGTACGGAACTGACTGAGACTGTTACAAAGTTGGTTAACGATATCTTCAATATTGTTAACCGTTCCGGTGTTCAGATGCTGATATTCCTTGCCGGACTTCAGTCTATCAGCCCTGCGATTTATGAGTCCTGCCGCGTGGAAGGTGCTACCTCCTGGGAAACCTTCTGGAAGATTACCTTCCCGATGATCAGTCCGATGATTCTGGTTAATGCAATCTATACGATTATCGACTCCTTTACCGATGAGTCGAATAAAGTAATGCGTCTGATCGAAGAAACATCCTCAAGCGGCAAGAACGGAGATGTTCTTTCGTCTGCGATGGCATGGCTGTACTTCCTTGTGGTTCTTCTGATTATCGGCATATTCGCACTGATAGCCAAGGCATTTGTCTTCTATCAGCGCAGAGACTGAGGAGGTGATAGAGTATGAATAACGAACAGACAACTCCGAAAGTCATGCGTGAGTCGAAGAACAAGATCAAGGTTGATTTTGAGCGAACTCCCCTGAAGGATCGACTCAAGGCGAAGTTCGGTACATCCTTCTTCCTTGTGAAGGTTATCGGATACCTTTTCCGCTTTGTTTTCCTGCTTGGTATTTCGTATGTTATCCTGTATCCGTTCTTTGCGAAAATTGCCGGATCCTTTATGAGCCAGGAGGACTTTATTGACGTTACCGTCTTTTTGATTCCGAAGCATTGGACGCTCGACACCTACAAGTATATATTCCTTGAAAACCATTATATGAAGGCGTTCGCAAATACCTTCCTGCTTTCCTTCTCCTGCGCGATTGCACAGACTCTTGTTTCCTGCCTTGTCGGCTACGGTCTCTGCAAATTCAAGTTCAGGGGTAATACGGCACTGATGATCGCGGTTATCATTACGATGATTGTTC
Organism: Eubacteriales bacterium; assembly: GCA_034178705.1. GTDB lineage: Bacteria > Bacillota > Clostridia > Oscillospirales > CAG-272 > RUG12395. The sequence goes on from JAXFQY010000005.1 coordinate 17,602, forward strand.
CTCACGGCACCATCCAGCTGTCGATGTACATGCAGTTCCGTTACTTTGACGTCCTGGGAATCGGAAGTCTTTTGAACAAGTTCGGTGTTTTGGCAAAGCCGTATCTCACGAGTCTTGCCAATACCTATTGGCCGCTGATTCTTCTTTCCATCACCGGTCTGGCTTTCAAAAACGGTTTGTATATCTTTATGATGCGGCAGTTCTTCACCGGTGTTCCCGATGAGCTTGAGGAATCCGCGTATGTGGACGGATCCGGAACGCTCCGAACTTTTTTCCAGATCATTATTCCGCTTTCGATCCCGATGATGATCACGATCTTCCTGTTCTCTTTCTGCTGGCAGTGGACAGACAACTTTTATACCGAGGTTTTCTTCAGAAACAACAAAACCATTCTGATGCCGGATATTATCAAGATTCCGGATTCCCTGGTTACAACCTATCAAGGGCAGAATCTCTTCTATTCCGCTGTGTATAATACCTGCGGATTGATGATTATCGCTCCGCTTGTTGTTATCTATCTCTTCTGCCAGAGATATCTTGTTCAGGGCATCGAGCGTTCCGGTATTACCGGCTGATGCTCCGAAAAAACAAACCACACAGAAACAGCGCGGATTTTATATCCGCGCTTTTTCTGTATTACGAAAGAGATTTGCATTTTTCTCTTGTAATACCCAGCGTCTTGTGGTAAACTTTTCTTGTGTATTTCTATTCTGATCGGAGGGTATCAATATGGCAAAAAATCGTGATCTTGTCCCGGAAAACCTGAAATGGCGCGTGGAAGATATCTTTGAAACCCAGGCGGACTGGGATGCCTGTTATGAAAAAGTAGGCGGAATGCTCGATTTTTCCGCATACGAAGGGAAGCTCGGTGATGCTGAGGTACTTCTGGAATGCTTGAATAAGGTCAACGAAGCTGCCTTGGATCTGAGTCGCCTCGGCGTTTATGCTTTTATGCGGCATGATGAGGATACCCGCAAATCCGAGTTTACGGCTTTGCAGTCCCGTGTCGATACGCTGGAAATGCAGTTTTCCGGGGCGGTCGCTTTTATTATGCCGGAACTGACGGCGCTTCCCGTGGAAACTCTTGAGGCTTTTGAAAAGGACGAGAGGCTCCGGGATTACGACTATACGATTCGCGGAATTATCCAGAAGAAGCCCCATGTTCTTTCTAAGGAGATTGAGCTTCTCTTATCTCAGGAGGGAAGGATTTTCGGCGGATTTCGCAACATCTTTGGCATGATTGATAATGCCGACTTTCCGTTCCCGGAAATCAAAATCGACGGGAAAAAGGTCAAACTCACGCATGGAGAGTATGGGCTTGCTCTCCGCAGCCCGGATCGCGCTGTTCGCCGCAATGCTTTTAAGGCATATTATAATGCCTATATCGGTTTGATCAACACGATTACGGCAACCTTTGTCGGCAATATTGACAAAGATGTTTTCCTCGCCCGTACGCGCAAATATGACAGCTGTCTGGAAATGGCACTTGCCAATGAAGACGTGGATGTGAAGGTCTACAAAAACCTTCTTTCAAGCGTCAACCGTGCGCTGCCGCTCCTTCATCGTTATTTCAGAGACCGGAAAAAAATTCTTGGATACAGTCAGCTCCATATGTACGATATTTACACCTCATTGGTTGAGGATGCTGAGCTGAAGGTGGACTATGAAGAGGCCTTCAGAATCGTCAAGGAAGGTCTTGCGCCTCTCGGCCCCCGCTATCAGGAGCTTTTGCAGGAGGCACATGATAATCGCTGGATCGATGTCGAGGAGACGGAGGGAAAGCGCAGCGGTGCATACAGTATCAGTGTTTACGGGTTGAAGCATCCCTATGTTCTTCTGAATTATCAGCCTTGCACCAGTGACGTCTTTACCATTGCGCATGAGTTGGGTCATGCAATGCACAGTTATCATTCTGAGAGAAATCAGCCTCAGGAAAAGGCGGATTATAAAATCTTTGTAGCCGAGGTTGCCAGCACGGTAAACGAGGTTCTTCTGATTAAGCATCTTCTGAAGACAACTGAGGACAAGAAACTGAAAAAGTATCTCCTGTCCTATTATCTTGACACACTCAAGGGTACCTTGTTCCGTCAGACGCAGTTTGCAGAATTTGAGTATATTGCGCACGACATGGCGGAAAAGGGGCAGCCCCTGACAAAAGATTCCTTGAACGCCGTTTATTACGATCTGAATAAAAAGTATTACGGGCGTTCGGTCGTGTCCGATCCGGAAATTGCTTATGAGTGGGCAAGAATCCCGCATCTTTATCGCGGCTTCTATGTATATAAATATGCAACCGGTATTATATCAGCCGTTTCCATTGCGGAGCGAATTGAGAAAGAAGGCAAGCCGGCGGTTGAGGATTATTTCCGTTTCCTTTCTTCCGGCGGAAGCGACAGCCCGGTGGCGCTTTTGAAGCTTGCAGGAGTCGATCTCACCAAAAAGAATGCCTTTGTTTCCTGTATGGATTCTTTCCGTGCAGCGCTTGACGAGTTTGAGTCTTTATAAAAATACAAGCCCCGCACACATAACCGTGCGGGGCTGAAATCACTTAAGCAGAATTCCGTGCCTGGGATCCCATGCGGCAAAAAAATCTCCACCGTCCGTGCGCCGTGCGCCGCGCCATTCTGATACCCTTGTCCGAAGAAGCAGACGATTTCTTTCATCTTCAAGCGGAAGACGGATGAGCTCGGTCTCCATTGTCAGGCGTGGCTCCCGGAGAGAGCAGCGTTCCCGGGCTGATGAGGCGCCGGCCAGTGCAGCTGCGTACTCCTCTGCCAGTGCTGCGGCACGTTTTTCTCCCGACGCGGCAAGCCTTTCATAGAATGCGGAAATTCGCGGATGTGCGCCTTCTGTCTGGATTGTCCGCAAGCAGAACAGCACCTTGACTCCCGCGGCGGAAACTACCCGTTGCTCTGTCTTTTCTTCTGCTTTTACTTTGTCATAGGAAAAAGCTCCCGCCATACCGACCTCCGCATAGGCTTGATAACAGGATATGCCGCATGCGCGCCCGGTTATGACGGGAGAACTGTTTTTATTTGTGACTATCGGAATCCAACGCGTCCCGGATTGCCGCATAGGAATAGAGAGAGCCGCAGATGATCAGGGGAATTCCAAAGTCCTTTGCGGCGTCGGATGCCTTTTGAAGCCCATCCGCGGCGGAAGAGCATGGGAAAGCGTCAATACCGACAGCAGTGAATTCCGCGGCATAGTCCTCTGCACACATGGCGCGCGGATTGTCTGGCGTAAAGGTGAAGGCGCGGATTGTGACCGGTGCAAGCTCAGCGATCATTTTGGAGTGGTCCTTATCACGCATAACGCCGGTAAGCAGGACAAACCTTTGCCCGGGGAAAACAGTCCGGAGCGATCGGAGCAGCGCGTCAATGCCGTTGGGATTATGTCCGCCGTCAAATATGGTTATGGGATCCTCGCGGAGAAGTTCAAATCTTGCCGGCCAGACGGCATTCAGTAGCCCGTTGCGCACGGCGCTTTCCGGAATGTCGGTCCCGTTTTCCTTCAGAACGTCAATTGCGTCAAGGACACGCGCGGCGTTTTCCGGCTGGTAGACTCCGCAAAGGGAGATCCGAATATTTCTGCGCTTCTTATAATCAAACACCGATCCCTCAAGGTTGCAGGAACGGAGCTTAACTTTCCCGCGGAGGGCTGCGCGGAAGGGAGCGCTGATTTCCCGTGCGCGGGTACGGATGACATGCTGGGCTGAGGGGTTCAGACAGCCGCTTGTGACCGGTACATTCGGACGCAGGATTCCCGCCTTTTCGGCAGCAATCAATTCGACAGTTTCGCCGAGAATAGCGGTATGATCCAGGGAGATGTCGGTTATAACCGAAAGAAGCTGGGTATTTACGATATTGGTTGCGTCCAGCCGACCTCCCAATCCGACCTCCAAAACGACAATGTCGCAGTGCTCTTCCGCAAAATAAAGAAAGCCAAGCGCGGTAATCAACTCAAATTCCGTTGGGGGATCCGCCATTTGGTCAGCCTGAGCAGCAACGCGGGTCATTAGCTCCGCAAGCCGGTTATCCGGAATCGGGCAGCCGTTTACCATGATTCGTTCATTGAAGAGGCGGACAAACGGGGAAGTGTAAAGACCGGTTCTGTAACCAGCAGCGCGGAAAACCGAGGCAAGCATGGCACAGAAGGATCCTTTTCCGTTTGTTCCGGCTACATGGACAAAGCGCAGTGTGTCCTGCGGATTGCCGAGACGGCGGCACAGTTCGGAGATCCTATCAAGTCCCGGATGACTGCCGAGAGAGCTGATTCTGTGAATATAAGTGAGAGCTTCCGAATAATTCAATCTGATTCCTTCTTTTCGGTTAATGTCGGGAAAAATTTTGCAAGACGGGGTTCTATAAGGATCATGAGCAGAATGCGTACCGGTGTGTTGACAGCGAAACCGATTGCGCGGTAGATCAGTGCGGCTTTCCAGGTATAGCCGAATTGATAGACAAAGATCGGCGTCATACAGCAGATATCAACAAGGACTCCGGCGAGGAGAAAGAAAAGAATGATGCCGAGCGGGCCTCTTCTCTTTTTGTAGAACACAAGCCCCATCAAAACACCGAATAAGAGTTTGCAGAGTGTAATAAAGGGATTGATTCCTGTCAGAATCGCTGCGCCGATCAGATCCGCGGCGGCATAGCAGATCCCGCTCCAGACGGGACCGTACAGCATCGCAATCACGGCAATCGGAAGAAAGCTGATTTCGATGCGATAGGCTCCGGTCGGTGGGAATCCGAGAACGCGGCAAAGAAGAATGGCAAGTGCCGTCATTACGGCGCAAATGGTGATCCTGCGGATCAGGGGTCGGTTTTTGAGCATAAGAAAACACCTCCAACTGATGTTTTCCCGTAGAACATAAGCGGAGGCGCAAAATCGTCCCAATTATGTACAGCGGGATGCGGATAACACACCGCGGCGCCGCCCGGCGCGTTCGTTCCATGGGCAACTCCCCGTCCCACGGACACTCAGATGCTTGGCATCAGCGCGTGTCATCCTACTCTGTTTTCTTCAGTTTAGCACGCTTTCTACCGGAAATCAAGACTGCGTCAACTTTTTTTGAAAATTTGGAAAAACGCACGGAAAAGCAGCCCCCCTGTTGACTTCCATGCATTCATGATATACAATATTGGGGAAAACTTCGGAGGAGATTATGGAGAAAACAGGATTGAAACGCCGGCTGATTGATTTTCTGATTATGAATTTTGGAATGGTCTCGCTTGCTGCCGGGATTTACTTCTTTAAGCTTCCGAATAATTTTTCGACCGGGGGCGTTACCGGTGCCGCCACCGTTGTCGCTGCACTTCTCGGAACCAAAGCGACGCCAGGGGGGTTGATTCTTGTGATTAACACGGTGCTTCTGATTGTCGGTGCCGTTTTTCTCGGAAGGGAATTTGCGTGGAAAACTGTCTATTGCTCACTCGGCTACTCTCTCCTTACCCTTCTGTGGGAGCATGTGCTTCCGTTGAAAGCTCCTCTTACCGATCAGCCGTTTCTCGAGCTCGTCTACGCAATGCTTCTTACCTCTGTCGGTTCGGCCTTGATGTTCTATGTTTCCGCATCTTCCGGAGGGACGGACATTGTGGCATTAATCCTCAAAAAATACACCCAGGTTAAAACCGGCACGGCGCTCTTCTTTACGGATTCTGTGATTGCCTGCTCAGCTATTTTCGTTTTCGGAATCAAAACCGGACTTTTCTCTATCCTCGGATTGCTTATGAAGGCGTTTTTGGTGGATAACCTTCTGGAATCGGTCAATCTTTGCAAGTACTTTACGATTATTACCGAAAAGCCGGAAGAAATCAACGATTATATCCTCCGAATTGCCCACAGAGGGGTTACCGTTGTGGATGCGGTCGGCGCTTTCTCACAGGATCAGAAAAAAATGCTTTTGACGGTTTGTCCCAGAATGGAGGCTATTCGCTTAAAGCATGAGATCCGACAGATTGATCCGCATGCTTTTATCGTTGTTACCAATACCTCGGAAATTATCGGGAGGGGGTTCCGCGGAGTCTGACTTACCTTTTCTTTTGGAAAAAAGAAAAGGTAAGCGAAAAGAAAATCAAACAGGCGATCCGATGTAACACTTGCTGAGATATGAAGCAAAAATAAGAAGGGATAAGCGAAAAGAAAATCAAGCAAGCGATCCGATGTAACACTTGCTGAGATATGAAGCACAAATAAGAAGGGGTCAGCGAAAAGAAAATCAAGCAGGCGATCCGATGTAACATTTGCTGAGATACGAAGCAAAAATAAGAAGGGGAAGAAAAAAGAAAATCAAGCAAGTGATAAAAAACAATAGAAAAGATTGTAACGATCCGATAAAAAGCAGCAAAAAGAAAAATGATGGATTCCAAAAGCGGCGGGGCGGGGGTTAAACCCCCCCCCCCCCGTAGGCAGATCGGAGGCAAAAAAGGAATAC
>JAXFQY010000016.1:0-2768 GCA_034178705.1 Eubacteriales bacterium
CTTAAAGCGCCGGACAAGTTTTTCGCCGATTTCGGCGCATTGCTGCTGATTCATGATTACACCCCCTTTACCAAGAAGTATGATACACGATGGACTGTACAATAAAGCGGACTTTTATTTGCAATACTTCTTCGGGGTGTAAAACTGATTTATGAGGACGGCAAGCCCGTAATGAAAATGGAGAGCGACGGTGTGCGTATGACCTTCCGCTTCGCCGAGCAGGAGCCGGAAACGGATGTCAAAGAGAATATCGTCAATATCCTGACCTCGCAGTTTATACGGCGCACGGTTTCGGCACCTTAAGACCGAAAACTTTACGGGAAAATGATTCGCAATCAAAAAGGGGCTTTTTACAGCCCCTGTGAGATTCCTTTGTTTTTATAGAAATTGCGGAAGGTGAGATTACACATCTCCGGGAATGTGTAGCTTCACATAGGCACCTACCATGACTTTTTCAAGAGCGCCCGTTTCGAGCATTTTTTCAACTGTGGAAGATAGTTTGGCGGTAGTCCCCTTATATCCCATAGCCCTTGAAAGTTCGTTCACAGATAACTTTTTCCCCTTCAGTGCCGCAAAGATTCTTTCGCGGTAGGCAAGTTCTTTTGAAGAATTTTCGACCTGCGGTAAAAAGTACGGATGAACCGGAAGTGTTACGGTCAGGTAGGTTCGGTTGTCATCCATATCGAACTTGGGATAGGGGGAACCGTTGTCCCGCAAGGCATTCAGAACGGTGGGATAGCCGGTATTGCGTCCTTCAATCAGATGAAGTTCTTTCAGAAAATCGCCGATTCTCCTGTTGCGGTATATGGGAGAGGTAATATCAAACGCGGCAATTCTCTTGTCCGAAATGCTTCTGTCAAAGCCGGGAAAACTCGTGATGGAAATACTTTGCGGCGTGATTCTGACGGTAATCGGTTCACCCACCTGATAGGAGCGGTGGTAGACAGCATTGGAAAGCAATTCTTCCACAGCCGCATAGGGATAGTTATAAATTTTGACCGATTCGGCTTTGTGCGCGTCTTTGATGATGGCTTCTTTCAGAATATAGTTTTTGATATATGCTAAGGCATCCTTTAACTGCCGCTGAATGGGACCGGTAAAAACTTTTTCCGTCATGTTGGTCCCTGTGGGATCGGGAATATCCACCACTTCAATCCTGGCATACCGAAAATAGCGTTCCGGCTGTTCGGAAAACATCAGAATACCGACATTCCGTGGCTTGATATTTTCAGCAGGACCGGATAAAAGCTGCATATCTTTCGCGATTTTCGGAAGGTCCTCTTTCAGGGAAATATCGTACAGACTGCTGCCGATCTCCTTCAGGTGCTGCCGCATAAGTCCGATATCCAAATCGGAAATATCGGCGGCAAGATTGGCACGGTCGTCAAACGGAATATCCGATGAGACATAAAATAACTGTCTTTCTTCCTCGGTAGATGCGACGATGGTGCTGCTGAATTTCCGGATATAGTACAGCTTGTTTGCTTTATCCGAAAAGACATCCTTCGATGCTTTGTACGGTCTTCCGTGTCCTCCCGGAGCCCATATCACAATGATATAGCTTCCCTGAAATAAAACGGGTTCCACAATCGGATGATATAACGGTTCTATACAGTGGCAGTAACCAATCAGTTCTTTCAGAATCCGGTCGATTCGTTCCTGCGCAATTCCTTTGGGAGGCAAAACAGGGCTGCCGTTTTCTTCTTCAATTCCGATAACCAGATAGCCGCCGCCCACATTATCAATGTCATTTGCAAAAGCGCAGATACTATGGATAATGGGATTGGGGTTCCAGTCCCCCTTGAACTCGATTCTGGTTGATTCAACGACCCGCTGATTGATCAGGTCATCCATATTGATGGGAAGTGCCATTTCAAAAACCTCCTGCTGTTTGTACATATCTATTATATCACCGAAAACGGCTTTTGTCAATAATTTCGCATAACTGATTCAAGGTTTCCTCGTCGATATTGCCTTTGGTGAGTGAGAATATAACTTTTTTCTTCTTTTCTTCCATCTCGGTAAGATCCACCTTCAACTGTGCCGTGGTATCGATGATGGTTTTCCGCAGTTTTTCCTTGTCGTGCTCCGAAAGATCGTACGCCCGGATGACAAGCTCCTCCATTTCCGGCGGGATATTCCGCTTTCCGTTTTCAATCGTGGAAAGATAAGACGGCGACATGCCGAATTTTTCTGCCATCGTGCGGGCACTGTCCCCCGTGTTGATGCGGATAATACGCAATAGTTTTCCGAATTCCGTAATCATTTCTTTATGCTCCTTTTTAGCATACCTGTATTTTAGCACAAGTTTACATGTTTGTCAACGCCTGCAAAAAGGAAAGTTGTCAATTCGATTGACAGTTTTGTAAACGGCAGACAAGGTGAGACGCCTCTCCCGCATTTACGGGAAGATGAACGATACAGCCGGATACAAGATGCCGCGGACCCGAGACTCCCGGAAATCTGTATGCAACGCTTTTCTCCGGACCACACCGGGGATTAAAACGAAGTCGTCAGTTCAAGTCCTGTTTTTTGAAAAACAGGGCAAAATGCAACTCCTGAATTCAAATATTCCGCGAGGGGCGCAAAACACTAAATATAGCAGCAAAAAAAGCACAAGACCTACTAATGTGCAGGTTTCATAGGGATTATTTGGAAACATTAAATTATAATCAAAATTGAAGCTAAATACTTTAAGCGAAGAAACAATCGGATCCCACATGGAGTCTGATTTTTCTTTTGAAAATTTTTATAAGTTTTTTCAAAAA
>JAXFQY010000060.1:0-2767 GCA_034178705.1 Eubacteriales bacterium
AGATTTGCGTGATGCTATCGGTGCGTCAACGTCTACGTTTGCCAAGCTCTCTCGTGGAGAGCTGATTTCCGGGAATATCATGATGAAAATTTGCCGTGAGCTTGGCTGTAACATTGGGGATATGATGGATGTTGTCCTTGACGACGAGGAGGGCGAGCGGACGGCAAAACGCGCCGACAAGCGGCCGTCAAAGACGAAGCGGGTGCGCTTGCAGCATTAGGATGACGGAAGTGAAGAAAGAAGAAAGGCGGCGTGAAATGAAGTCGAAGAAGAAGACGGTATTGGCGTCTGCGGATTATTGGCAATGGATCGGCGAGTTGAAGAAGCGGTATCGGGCGACGCAGATCAAGGCGGCGGTTGCCGTCAATTCGGCGATAATCGAGTTCTACTGGAATCTCGGCAAGGACATCAGCGAGAAGTATCCTGGGAAAAAGCGCAGCATAGATTTTTTTGGCAAGCTGAGTCGGGATTTGCGAGAAGACGGCTATGGGGAAAAAGTGTCGCTATCGACGGCCAATATACGTTATGCCCATCGCTTTTATGAACTCTATGCGCCTTACTTTCAGCAGCTTGCTGAAAGTAACGGGAAGAGTGTGAGTGCTTATCTTCATCAACTTGCTGAATGGATGACCCATGTTCTGAATACGCCGGAGGACAATCCGCCGGTCGGGATGCTTATCTGCAAAGATCACAATCGCGTTCTTGCCAAGCTGCATCTAGAAGAACTCAGTCTTCCGATGGGCATTACCGACTACGAACTCAAGAAGGTTCTCCCGACCCAAGCCCAACTCGCGAAATGCTACGCCGACGCCGAGGCGCAAATCGCCGCATTCACGTCGGCAGTGGCAACCAAGCCGACGGTCAAAAGATCGCCTAAGAAAGTCGGTGTGAAATGAAGACCGTACTCATCGTAGAATCAAATTTGATGTCACAAAGTGTGATATCAAAACGTGAGATAGGACAGTTTTCACTTTTAGGCAAAACCGAGAATTAAGATGGAGGGAACATGATCGAGAAAATTGAGGTGCTTCATTATCGCAAGCTAAAGGGTCTTAGTTTGAATTTTTGTCCAACGGTAAATCTGATTTCAGGTCCCAATGGGACTTGCAAGTCATCTTTGCTGCATATGATCAGTAATGCCTTTCAGGAGGTGAAGAGCAGTTCTGGAACGCTTAAAGATAGAAAATGCATTCCTACCTTGCGTGGAATAAACTCATTGTTGAATCCAAAAATCGAATCATTAGTAAAAGGGGACAAGAAGTATCAAGATCCAGCACATGGAGTTAAGGGAACGTTGTTTTCGGTGAAATATGTGAATGGAGTGACAATTAGTTTTCGGCGGCATAACTCAAAGAGTAGTCCGCAAACTATGCGGTATGCTGTTAAGCCAAGTTACACTAAGGGAACGAAGGATAAATTGCCTGAATTACCAGTTATATACCTTGGTCTGTCTAGGCTATATCCATATGGGGAATATCAGAATGATAAGGGAATTGAGAAGGTTAAACATCGGTTGCCAGAATCCTATCAGAACGAGATAATCAAGTTGTACGCTGAATTGGCACACATTAATATCTCAAACTTGAAGGCACAACGCTTGAAAGACCTCAAGCCACATACGGATTTCGATTCGACGACAGATGGTGTTGATGCAAATACAATTTCTTCCGGTGAGGAGAATCTGTTTATCATTCTAACGGCGATTGTGTCCTTAAAGTACTATTATGAGAGCTTGACCGAAACTGATGAAGCAAAAAAACACGGAGGGATCCTACTCATAGATGAATTTGATGCAGCGCTTCATCCATCAATGCAGGAGCAGTTGTTGGACAAACTGCTGGAGTACTGTGAGAAGTATAAAATTCAATTGATTTCAACGACACATAGTTTATCCTTGCTGGAGTATGTTTTCCGAAAGAAGTTGAAGGTGATTTATTTACATGACGACATAGAGCGTGTTCAATATCTTGACAATCCAGATATTTACAAGATCCGTATGCGGTTAAGGACTTTAACGCGTAAGGACATTTATGAGGCAAAATGCATCCCTGTATTTACGGAGGACGAAGAAGCTAGAATACTACTCAAAGAAACGTTAACGTTCATCGCCACTAAAGATCATTATTTTGCGCAAATGATTCCCTATCTTCATTTGGTGGAAACTAAGATGGGTGCAGAGTCGTTGCGGGGGATGTTTTCTGATCCAATGATTCATTCGACAGCGGGACAGTTTTGCGTGCTTGATGGTGACCATCAGTCGGAGCTGCGTATTAATATCGTTGCCTTGCCGGGCAAGGATAGCCCAGAGAAGTTTATCTATAAATATGCGCATGAATTGTTTGAAAGCAGTGTCACTAATTTTTGGGATGCTCAAACTATACAAGATTGCGGATATACGCGAATACAATTTCGTGACACGGTGAAGAAAGAGTATGACACCATAATCGAAGATGTCGAAAACCAGAATAGCAAGAAAAAGCTTCGGGAGTGTCTAAAGAGTTTTTACATTGCCAATACCGATTTTTTCGCGCTCGTTTATCGTTATTGGCTGAACGATCCAAAGAATCGCGGAGAACTTGATGAGTTCAAAAAGAACCTTTTGATTATGTTTAAGAAGACGGCACCGTATCATTCGTTGAATCCGGCGATGGTCGATTGTCTGCAGAAGGGAGAGGGATGAGAGAGAGTCCTTCTCCATTGCGTTATCCGGGAGGGAAAACGCAGCTTTATCCGCTTGTGAGTGAAATCATTCTTGCGAATGGATTGC
>JAXFQY010000080.1:0-13284 GCA_034178705.1 Eubacteriales bacterium
CCCCACAGACTCATCGTATTCCCTATAGGTATAGGTTCCTTCCTCCGCATCGCCCCTGGTGTATGTCCCATCCTCATTCAAAGTCAGGATCGTTGCAAACACCGAATCCTGATCGCCTTTGTAGTACCAGCGACCGGAGAAAGTCGACAGTTCCGGTTTCTCCTTAAAGTCAGGCTTCCCCTTAATCCAGTAGGTTTCCCCAGTATCCGTTACCAGTGTATCTGCATTGCCAATCGGAATTTCCACGTCCCCGATCAATGGCACTTCCGTCAGTGTAAGGACTGTTCCATCGGTATAAGCATTTCCGGTATTTCCTGTTGGATCACCATATTGGTCATATTCCTCCCAGGTTCCGACCGTCCCATCGATATAAATACAAGTCAGTACCGATGTGGTAGAACCGATTCCCTCTACCGGATACCAGAACCCCTCCAAATCCTCAATGCTGACTTTCCCTCCACAGGCGGCCATGCTCAGGCACATAATCAGCGCCAGCAAAAGACTCGTGTGTTTTTTCCAATTTTTCATGTTGTTCTCCTTTTTAATATTTAATTTTTTTAATATTTAATTTTAATATTTAATTAAATAAGTTGAGAATCGATTTTAATATTTAATAGGTTGGGAATCGATGCTCCGCTCCGCCATGGACAGCAGTTCATCGTGGCTCAGCTCCACATTGCCGAATCGGACAAAAATACCGTTGGTCACGGCACTGCTCCACACCTGTGGGTCGGCAAGTGACCGGAAACGGATTTTGTCAAGATAGGGCTTCATGTCCAGCAACAGACGGCTGCCGGATATGAAATCAACTTGCAGGACATATCCGTCCATTGCCTTGACCGCTAAAATATATTTTCTTTCCATATAAGTTCTCCTTCCTGAATTGCGCTTTAACAGCGACTGTGTTTACTCACACAGTAGATTTTTGTTTTTTCATAAGTTTTCGGACAGGAATCAGAATCTGCATGGTTAAAGACCTCCGCATTGATGCAGGAGCCTCATCAACCGTGTGCCGCCACATTAATATATCGGATGAAGCTTTCCATATTTTCGTCCGCCTCATGTTCATAATCGGAGGAAAGCGGAATGTAAAAATAGGAGTAATCCGCATCGGTCTGTCCGACAGTATCAAAACTCGGTCCATCATCCCAAGTCACATCTACTAGCACGGGCTTACTGCTATCGCAGGGATAAATCACATTCCATGCGTGGCCGCTTTCTTCCGTTTCGTTGCCCCGCACCCATGCGCAGTTAATACCGGCATAGGCAGATCAGCGCAAAAGCTCTGGCATACCCGGCACAGACAGCGGTATTTTGATTTTCGCCAAGCATATTGTAGGCTTCCTGCAAACCGGCGTATCCCAATTTGCCCATCATATTTTTCGGATCATAGCCCATGGGGTCGTATGTTACCTTACACGCCACATAGTCGTGTATTTTTCGTGCGTATTCCTTTTCTTCGTCACAGTCTGAAAAGCCACCCTCGGGAGGGGGATTATTCATAATATAGATCAACGCTCCCAGCCTGGCTTCCAGATCAAACTCAGGTGCATCATACACAAGCTTGACCTTACCGTATACGCTGTCCGGATTGCCATCATCCATAGTGTACATATCCCAGATTGTGTATGCGCTGAACAGGTAGTAGGCCATTGCGTCTTCACACGCCCGCTCCAGCGCAACCGCGCTCACACCGTTTGACAGATCTCAAGACGCCGATACTCAAATTCGGTCCTGCCGTAGAGCAAGTTCCACAGTACGTATTCGGTCAGCTGTTCCTGCGTTCCCCAAAACGGTATGTCCTCATACTTCTTTTCCCGCAGGTTCAAAACATCCATCGAAAGATTCGGGACATTTTTAATGGTTAAATCGGTGACGGGCTGTGTGTCGGCAGAGTCCGATTCGAAATGCTTATCGGTTATCTCCGAAATAGTGACAATATTCTCGTTGTCGTTTTCGACGTTGCAAGCGGAAAGGCTCATGCTTATGATCAGAATCAGAAGAATGATCCGGATTCTATTGCCGCCATTTTGCGTTCGCTTCATTGTTTCCCCCCTTTAAAAGTAAAAAAATCCACCATACAAACATTGTACGGTGGATTTTTTCGAATAACCATTAACCAAAGGTTAAGTTTTTTGTGAAAACAACTCGGCAAGCTGCTTCCTCTTGGTTCGGGTGTCGCCCTCAATATGAAGTTTAGAATAGATCTGATTCACATACTGCTTGACGCTGCCCTCAGAGAGAAACAGCCTTTCCGCGATCTCGCGGTTCGAAAATCGCTGCGCCATCAGCTCTACGATCTCAAATTCCCGCTGCGTCAGCGCGTCGAACGCGGCCGGACGGGTGTTTGCCGTTTTTCGCGCTTTTGCCGCTTCGCCCAGCTCGATGATCTTCACGATCAAGTCACTCTTGCTTTCTCGTGCCAGCATCGGCTGCAAGCGGTCGTAGTTCTCCACAAACGGCATCACAAAGCCGTCCGGCGCAGCATCGGAAAGTGCCCTTAAGAGCCACTCGTGCGCTTCCTCGGATTTTCCCAGCATCTCATATGCCGCCGCGGTCTGAATGCGGATATGCAATGCGACAAGCGCATAGTGCATCCCTTCACACAGAGCCAGCAGCGACCCGCTGCGCCCAAGCACCTTGGCATAGGCACCTTGTGCGAGATACACCTGATTTTCAATCATTTCCATCATGGGCTTGCCGGGGGCGAGCATATTGATGCTGTCGAGCCGGTGCTGTGAAAAAACCTCCGGTATCTTGTCCGTTTCGCCCCGCAACGCATGGTAATAGGCGCTGGTGGCGCTCCAGATGTTGATCCACGACGCATCATGGTAGCGCAGCAGTGCCGCGTACCGCTCCTCAAAGGTATACTGCTGCTCTATATCTGTGTACAGCGAAAGCCGCCGCGCCAGAAAATCGCAGCAGAGCGTCATGTTCTCCTGCCCGTTTCCCTCGATCTGCGCATAGGCGCGTTCCAATGATATGTGTGCGTCTGTAAAGCGTCCCTGCATGAAATCCGCCTCCGCCCTCATGATGGTTTCCGCGCCCTGTCCGTGGTTACCCGTGATCTTATAGTAATGGGGCATACATTCGTCCATCTCGGCAAGCTCGCTTAGCAGTTCTCCCGGCACACGGTAGAACATCATCAAAACGGACGGCGAGCCGAAGGTCCAGCCGCCGCTGTTTTGGATACTGATGGCAGGGCGGGACATCTGGCTGCTGGCGCTACGGTGCAGACGGCTCATGGCGCTTATATCATTGTAGCATAGGAAACTCATGATAAGGTCGCACTCGCCCAACAGATTGCCCCGTTCCTCCGCCGACAGCTCCGGATGCTCATCAATGGAAGTCAACAGGAGGGATTTCAGCTCCAGCATCTTCGGGATCTGCCGCCATGTGAACATACGGCGCATCAGCACCAGAATGGCGAACGGATATGCCTTCAGTGTCTCAGCCGGACACCGATCCAGCACTTCCAGCACATCTGAGGGCTTCAGCGATGCCAGCAGAATACCAGCATCGTTCAGCACGACCCGCAACAGCGCATCGTAGTTTTCGCTTTTCCGATAAGCGGCGATGGCGTGAAGATACTGCTTGTGTTCTTCATACCAGGACCCGAACCGCTCCCAATAGAGTCTCTGCGTTTCCGCTTTCATGGTCAGAAAAGTGCGCTCTGCGCATTCCTTCATCATGTGGTGAAAGCGGTAGGTCACGCCGTCCGGCAGGCACGTTACAAATGCGTTTTGTTCGGTCAACATGGAAAGGATCTGCCTCGCATCCGCATCGCCTGTGATAAATTGCGCCATCTGGGCGGTAAACTCATCGGCAAGGCCCATGACCGCCAGAAACTCCCGCTGCTGCTTCGGCAGCGGATCGATCATGGCAGCGGTGAACATGGTGTAAATGTCAGAATTGCGGTCAGGCAACGCCCCGCATTTCGAAAGTGTCCGTAGGTTCAGATAGACGGCGGAGAACCAGCCTTCGCTGGAATAGAGGAGACTTTCGATCTGTGCATCGGAAAGCTCTGTGCCGCATCGGTGGGCATAGACGGCAAGCTCAGTATGGTTGAGGCGCAGCTGCTCCGTGCCGATCTGATACACCCTCGCCCCCAGCCGCATCGCCTCCGCAGCAGGCAGAAAGCGGTCCCGGCTGGCGACGATCAAATGCACATTCGCCGGCAACTGATTTGCCAGCATACAAAGGAACGTCGAGGCGCGTCTGTCCGTCAGCAGATGAAAATCGTCCACGAAGATATAGCAGGACGTTTCTCCCGCCAGCTCATGGCAGAGATCGTCCACCAGCAGTCCACCACCGGCGGCATCCGTGGGGCAGGTATAGTCCCGCAGAAAGTCAAAACCGGCGCGGGCAAAGGCATCCTGTATGCTTTTCCAGAAGATCGCAAGATTATCGGAATATACACTGATGCGGATGACATTTAACGTTTCTGCTTTGACGCGCTCGGCCAGATACCAGTTTACCGCTGTTGTTTTGCCATAACCCATGGGCGCAATAATGGTGGTCATTGCGCAGTGGGAGATTGGTCGCAGACTCTCCTGTAGCCGTTCGGATATGTAAACGGTATTCAAGTTCCATTTTGATTTTGGCACGGCGCGTCCCTCCGGATTGTTTTGCTTATCTTTGCTTTGCGCGGGTCATCGGGTTTCTCCGCGTTCTCTGGAATCGCCCATGAGCGCCCGAATCGGGACGCGCCGGGGATACGGCCTTCGACGCAGTACTGGTTGACCCGCCGTTCCGACACTCCCCAGCGGTAGGATGCTTCCCGTATGGAGATATAGCCCTTGATCCCGTCCATATCGAACCTCCGTGATGATATAATCTAACAGAATACATTATATACGAATAACCGTAGTTTTTCAAGAATCTGATGTAGATTGTCCTTGAAATTTTTCGTCCGTATAGCCGTAGGAGCTTCGCGCCTCCACCGAAAATGTGGGGTCAGGCGGGATGTCCGTTTTCGGATCCGGAGGTACCTGCAAGGGCGGCTCGATAGATATCGCAGCATCCTGCAAAGCTTGCAGTTCATCCAGTATCCCAATATATACAGTATTTTCGCATTATGCGATGGCATCTTTTAAGATCATAACAGCCATGTATAAACCTCTTAAAAGATATTCGAGGCAAAAAGCCCGATTCTACAAGGAATTTCGGGCTTTTTCATGCCTCAAAAAGCATTAAAGATATTTTTAGCCGATTTCGACCTACTGCGCGCAATTGGACCGATAGAACGCTATTTCAGGGCGGTTTTTGGAGAGTTTTTCTCTCCGAAAACCGCCTTTTTGTTATCTTTAAGTACAAAGATAAGACGCAAAGCGATATCGCTGAGATACTCGGCTTTGCCTTACAAGGAACTGTAGCCGCCGCATTTTTGATATTTCATTGCTATATCAAAAAGTTTATACACCCTTGCACTTTTTCTCCCAAGACAGCCAACGAGGATCGGATTTGATTTCTTTTGCAACTTCAGTACAATCCGGCACACGCCACCACGGCCATACATCAGGCAACTCGGATGTTGCATTGCAATGGTTGCTTAGATCATGTGTAGTATCGTAATGTTGGGCAAAATCTTTTGCTTTTTCAAGCGAATCAAATGCACCGTTATGATTGCCCGATCTCCATTGATGCTCCGATAAATAGAGATATAGGTGAGATATTTGCGCTAAATATCGGCTGTTATCTTCCAAAATATTAAACAGCTGAATTGCCTGCTGAATCTTTTCAACGAATTTTTCCGAAGAATAATTGTTTTTGTTAGTCATTACAGTTGATACAAGTAAATCAGAAGTGACCGAAACTACTTTACCGAGTGTTTTCTCGTACTCCTCAGCGCGTTCTTTTCCATCACAGCAGTTCAACGATAGAAGTTCTCGACAGATAGAAATGTCCGGAGAATTGTTGGCAATCTGTTTGGCTTTTTCATTTTCTCCTGTGTTTTCATACAGTTGAACAAGCTCACGGACTGCAGTATGACGCATTTCACCTTCACCAAGCGACATCAAAAGCTTTTCATATAGTTTGATTGCTTCTTGCCATTCTGCATACTGTTTGTGTCTTTTAACATCAAAAACATCATATCCGTTTTCATCTGTTAGATGGTATTCACCACGCCTTACATATCCGGCATTGTATAGAATGGATGCCAGGCAAAGCATAAGCTTTTCATTTCCCGGAAACTCAATCAGTCCTTCTCTTGCGGCGGATATACACTCCTCAATGCAAATGTCCTCGCCATTATTGAGCTTGTTTTTTTCTGTAATAGTTTGAACTAGGGCATCAATCTTATTCTGCCGTTCGCATTCGTATCCGAAAAGCTCATCAATGGTTATTCCGAAGTAATTTGCGATGGATGGGATAATCTGCATGTCAGGATATCCACCGTTTGCTTCCCAGCGGGATATGGCTTGTGCTGTAACTCCGATTGCGTTTGCCATTGCTTCTTGAGTTCGTCCGTCACGTTTGCGTAATTCTTTGATTTTTGTTCCTATGTTAACTTGCATAGCTGCCTCCAAAATTGTGTTTTTCACCGGTGTGATTATATTATAGCATGGCGATCGTGCAGATTCCTATTATCAATTTGTTGTTTAAAAATCAAGCAATTCTTGATTTTTGCGATTACTACAAAAATATTCTCGGGAATAATTTTCATTTTTCATGTCGGGGTACTTATGAGGGGATAAGTCTGATGTAATGTTGTAAAAATCGGTGATATTGCGACAAAACCTAAAAAATCTTTTAATGAGTCTATACTCAAGTGTTCCGGTCTTAAAAGATGCCGATCGATAACCCCGAGATTTTCTCAGGTTTTCTTCGTTTTTCGCCGTTTTCCTCACTTTTTCAAAATTTAAATGATAGCAGAAAAGGATGCCAAACATCGATTTCGACCTACTGCGCGGAATTGGACTGGTGAAGTTGACTCTTTAATCATTTTTTGATATATTTTTATATGGATAAAACGAAACTGTTGGGAGGTGTATATTTTGCTTTTCCATTCTTTTTCATCGCAAACAGAGCGAAGAGAGTATGGCGGTTCCGACTTTATTGAATTACAATGCTGTAGGTTGAAACGGGGAACAAGTATCAAAAAGATCATATCCGTAGATCATATTGAACATTGGAGAAGCGACTCTTTGTACCTGTCCGGGGATAAGATGGATCGTTTTCTGTTTTTGTATTCCGACATTTTTAATCAGGGGATTTATAATAACGGCAAAAGAGGATCGGTCGATTTATTCGGAATCAATTATTACCCTCCGGAATTGGAAGAAGCCATAATTAAACGCTTACGGGAAAGAAATTCTGATGATGACCGAATTTTAACGGATTGGCTAATGACAGCAAATGAGCATAATGGACTCTACATTTTAGGAGTATGACAGCATAAGATTGTATCATTTTTTAAGACCGTAACAGTCAAAACAAAAAGCACCCTACGGTGCTTTTTGTTTTGAAAATGAAGCGCGCCAAAGCGCATGAAAAATGAAGCAGGCTTTTGCCCTTTGAAGCATGCCTTCGGCTCACGGAGCGGGAAATGCGCGCTTCGCTTCACGCGAGCGAAAATTGAATAGCAATTCGTGAGTGCTTCCCGGCAAAAAGTTGCCGCTTCATATTCGCGGAGCCAATGTATCCACCCGAACGAGGAGTCCGCTTGACAAGATTATGGATTTGTGGTATAATTATCTAAAAAGACGGTGGTCTTATGGCTAACGACAAACTCACAATCAATCGGTGAATTTTGCAGTACAAATTATAAATCTTGTAAAACAGCTGAGAGAACAGCGCGAAAGCATTCTATCAAATCGGATCGGCAGAAGGGTACATCAATCGGGAACAATATTTGTGAAGCCAAATATGCTTACGGTACTGCGGACTTTATTCCGAAAATGCAATTTGCCCTTAAAGAAGCAAATGAAACAGGCTATTGACTTGAACTTCTATATAAAATAAATGACATTGTCGAAGAACAATATCATCTTTTTGAATCAAAATGTAAATCATTAAGAGCTCAACTCCGTAAAGGAGAATGCCAAATGAAATATATTCGTTTGCCTATACAGGTAATAGCATTGCTTCTTCAACTATATTATTTTATAGAAACAATTCGTTTGTATACTTGTGGTTATGTTGTCTATGGTGGTAAGCCTATAGAAAGCTCTTGGTTTTCTTTGTTGTTCACCTTGTTAGTAGTCTTTGCTTGTGAGATCCTATCATTTGCGGACGCCGTGCTTCTCCTTGTTTCAAAGCGCAATATATACAACTTCATATATTTAGCCGCAACTGTTGAAAATGCGTTTTTGTTTATGGGTTTAGCGTATTACAGTACGGTTGGAACGATTGTGTGCATTTCCTTTTATGCTTTGCTTTTTATTGCCCGAATTGTAAATCTTGTATTGAATCTGATTCAAATAATAAAAAACTTTGAGGGATCTATTTTGGTAATAGCCGTCGGTCACCAACCGGCTCTGCCGCAGCAAAGCGAGGGGGGCTTCCGGGCGAAGCCTCCAGAAAGTAACTACACACGGAATTGATTTTTATACAACTGGTGGCATCACAGATTTGAAATTCAGGAATGTAACATTTAGATATCCGAATTCAGATAAGGATACGCTGAAAAATCTTTCTTTTCACATAAAAATGGCGAGAAGGTCATGCTAATAGGAGAAAATGAATCCGGAAAATCTACTATTGTGAAGCAAATATGCGGCTTTTATACAGCGTATTCCGGGCAAATATCAGTAAACGGGATTGATAAAATATAATATTTCCGCACCGCGAATGTGTATCGCATCTGTTTTTCAAGACTTTTCTATATATTCATTTAAGCTGAGGGGGAATCTTGCTTTGAGTAATCTTGATGAGCTTGATAACGATGTATTTCTTAATCAGAGTCTTGAAAATGCAGGGTTTACTGATAGATAGAATCTTGATAAATACATAAACAGAGATTTTGCCCCCGATGGTCTTGTGCTTTCTGGCAGTCAACGACAGAAAGTTGCAATAGCGCGTGCTTATGTCAGGAATTCAGAATTTGTAATGATGGATGAGCCGAACGCCGCTCTTGATCCTATTGCTGAATGTGAACTACGCGAACGATTCAAAAAGCTATATGACAATCGTATAATGATCGTTATTTCATATAGACTTTCCAATTCTTCTTTGATGGATAAGATTATCGTGTTTTCAGACGGCACAATCATTGAGAGTGGTACACACGATTGCCTCATGAAAAAACAGGGATCCTTGCGTAGCAGGGGAGCAGCATCATGTTTGCGAAGCAACTGTGTCCTATCGCTCAGGAAGATACCTCATTCCCCTTGACTTCCCGTCATTTTTAGTATATTTAACATAAGGAGGCGATAAAAATATGACGAAAGAGAAATTAACACTCGAAGCCATCCGGAAGGATTTAATGAAAGTTACGGCTTGGTCAATATCAAACAAAGCAGTATGGCGATTTTCTTATATCATTCCATTCACTTTGTTAGCCATATTGGTGGGAATTCTTTTGCGAAATCCTTGGATCGGGATACTGATTTTTTCGATTGCCGCCTATCATATCGTTCGTTATGTGATTGAGTATCAAGAATACAAAGCGCAAAAACGAGCGGTTACAGAAACGGTCGAACGCGGAGATATCTCCATCTCTGTTGAGCAATTAAGCCATATTGCTGTTGAAACGATATACGAGCCTCATCAGATAGGAAAAAGAGGACGTTCTACCAAAACGGTAAAAATGTTCTATTTCCAATCCTCCGCCAATTGGCGCGTTCCGTCTTTCGACAGACATTATGAATGGAGCAAGGAGTTTAATATCAGCACAAACGGCCTTGAAAATATCTCGATCAGCGGGGACGATTTCTATTATGTTTCCTTGCAGAAGCATCACGATATTGCCTACATATATCCATGTAAAAACTTTGATCTGGATAGCAGTCTTATGAAATAAAATGGATTTTGGTAACGGCATCTTTGGGGGAGCATGTGCCAAAAAGTCCTGACAAAACAGATATCAGACCGACAAAGCCCGAAACGACAAGGTTTCGGGCTTTTTCCGTGCTTTTTTCAAGAGGCAAATCCATAGATATCCAAGGGGTTTTCGATTTCGGCCGGCTTTCCCGGCTGAAATCTGTCACCCGGAATCGGACCGGCGCATGGCATGTTTTTAAGGGCGAACTTTGAGCTTTCCCTCAGGGTTCGCCCTTATTTTTTATTCAGAAGAATTGTTCGTTCTTTCGTCTGTAAAAATGAGGTTTTGACCATCGGTTACACCGATAAAAAGAAGACTGCGACTGTCGGTATTGCTTTTATGAAGCTCCGCGGGACGCAATACTCACGATAGAGAGTATAGAAGTGCGCCCTTTAGTTCCTAAAGGGGGGTCAGCTCCTCGATAAACCGGAATTGATCTGTATATTTTGCTGAAGCACAGGCGTACCGCATTCACGGCAGAACTTATCGCCCTTTATCAATTTCTCACCACATTCGGTGCAGAACTTCTGTACGTTCTGCTCCTGCTGTTTTGTTTCATCTTCTATGATAAATTCATAGGTAATTGAGGAAGGAGCATCGTAAACTTGCTGTTTTGCGTAAACGGAGAATTTCTCGCCGTATTTTACCGTTTTGAGACCTTCAGTCTCTTTAATCACCAGTGTGTCCTTACCCTCGAAGTCTGTTTCCTGACCAAGTATGGCAACCACTGCTGAATCTTCGCCCAGTTCTTTTATTCGGAAAAGTCTTTCCGATTGTTTGAACGGAGTATTGGAAATCTTCTTTCGGGTGATTGGTTTTGTAAAATCCATTGCGGCAGGCAGCACTTCAAATCGGAAGCCTTTATCGAGAATGATATCTCCTTCTTTGATCACAAATGCAAGACCGTCCTTTTTCCTGTTTTCGGAACGGATATCTACCTCTTTTATAATATATGTTGGTTTCATAACGCCTCCGTTTGTCAGTCGTAATCCAATTATAACCAAAGCAATGCCGAAAATAATCGATGTAAGAAGGAAAACCCGCGGAAGCAGTTTTTCATGTTGAGCTGTTCACCTTCACAGAATATAAATAACCTCTGCGTGATACCCGCTTCCACGGACAATGAATCATTTTTATTATATCACAACCTTATGAATGTTTCAATCACATTCGCGCTTTGCATAACAACACATTTCCATCCGTTCCGACTATCCGGACGGTCATTGTGGGTCTTTGCGGGGCTACACGCCCCGCGCCCCCGATCTCTCCCAAAGAACAGAATAAGCGGCTATTGCGTAACAGCAATATGTAGAAGCGGTACGCCCTTTTGCAGGCCAGAAAGCCGCAGAAATACGGGTTTGTTAACGCTCCCGCAAGAGGGATAAGGGTTTTATATTACCTTCTCCCAAAACGGCTGTTTGCCGCCTACAAAGCGCACTTTATGAACGTTTTTGTCCATAAAAGAGAAAGAACACTTGACAAAACGCTTCAGAGGTGGCGTAGTTCCAACAACTTCTTTTGATTGGGGAGGGAATTGCTCTTGCCCTGTAAATCATCGTCACGGCGCAAACACTTGCCGATCGATTCCTTAAAGTTATTGACAAAAGTTTGCTATTAGTATACAATATCAAATGATGCTAAATAGCATATTTACATCCGATCAGGATGCAGGACTGTTTGGGTACAGTGCTTTTTATCCGGATGTGCCATGCGTGAAAATCCGGTTGTGCAGAAGATACTGTTATCGTATGCGGTATAGGAGAAAGATACCGTAGGAATTTTTATTCAATCGGTGATTTTTATATAAATGATCGGAAAGAGTGAAAATGTGAGCGAGAAAAAGACAAAACAAAACAAACCGATTTGGGATAAAGTGAAAACCGTATGTTGTGCTGTCGTGTCCTTCCTGATGATTTTTGTTATTGTTATAAACGCAATTCTTATCGTCAAGATCTACATTTTCAATCAAGAGGCACCGGATGTTTTCGGGTTCTTTCCGTTGATTTCGCTTACGGATGAATTGTCCCCTCGCATAGAAATCGGGGATCTTGTCCTATGCAGTAAAATTGATTCTGATCATTCGGGTGAAATAGCAGGGGGAGAGTTTGTCGCACATTTTCCAAATCACAGACGTGACATAATGTATATTAGCGCAGTCGAATCGGTTGACAGTAATACCGTAACCTTGCGTTCCCCGGGCGATAATAAAACTTTTGAGCTTACCGCCGATGATGTCATCGGAAGATTCCGGATGTCGATACCGATTCTCGGTTATATCATATATTTCCTGTCGACTATTCCCGGGTTTCTGATATGTGTAGTAATACCTACGCTTGTGTTAACCGAAATCTATCTGTACAGAAGAAGAAAAGACTTCGCAATGGCAGAGGATGAAGAAAGCTTGCTGTTGGCGGAGCTTGATGAGCTGAAGTCCGAGAGAGAAAGATTGCTGAAGCAGTCGGAAGAGCAGACACCCGAACGCGAAGAGGAAAACGATGCGATTCGTTAGCATCGGCCTTCAGCGTTAATGCGATAAGAAGAGCAGAACCCAAAAGGCAAAAGAGAAAACACCTCAGGTAACAATGGCATAAATCAGGCCGTTTTACATACAATTTGCCGCGAGCTAACATAGCGGTAAAGCCAAACAATCTAAAAAATTACTGGAGGAAAAAAGCAATGAACAATCAAAAAAGTCAAAGAAGAAGTTCCATGATGGTTCGTCTGGCTGCAATGCTCGTCGTGGTCATGATGTTCACAATGTGCATGGTGAGCGGTACATTTGCAAAGTACGTCAGTTCCGCAACCGGAACGGACTCGGCAACAGTTGCAAAGTGGGATATCAAGGTCAACTCCGAAAATATTGCAACAACTGAAACATTTACCTTTGATCTTTTCAAAACGATTACCGATTCTGACCTTAGCTCTTCAGAAGCCGATATGGATCCTGTTGACGGAACCATTGTCGCTCCCGGAACAAGCGGGAAATTTGATATTGTTATCAAAAATGATTCCCAGGTGAATGCAACCTATGCCATCGACTATTCAGTAACAAATACGGACAGCATTCCTGTTCAGTTCTCCGTTAACGGAACTGATTGGAAAACTGACATTAATGAACTTGATGTGACCGGCGTTGCCATTAATATGGGTGGTACTACCACAGTGACTGTTCAGTGGAAGTGGATTTTCGATGGAGATGACACCATCGATACACGCCTCGGCTCTGCTGCAACCGCTAACTTGAAGGTAGAGGCAAAAGTAACCGCAACTCAGGTTGACTGATTTTACTTTATGACAGA
>JAXFQY010000082.1:0-25792 GCA_034178705.1 Eubacteriales bacterium
ACCGTTTTTGAAGTTTATTTTGAAATTCCGGTCAATGCGCCGTATATTGTGACAGCAAAGTAGTTTATCGGATTTTTTTACAGGCGCCGCAGTTATCGGAAACTGCGGCGCCTGTATTTTAATTTATTTTTCTCCTTCTGCGCTTTTTGTTCCCCAGAAGCGGGAAAGAAGCCTTTCAAGCGAACGGGTATGTTCGCAGAATTTTGCATGACGCCAATGCTCCGGGAAAAGCATCCGGTAGCGCGGTTCTGCAAAACGGTCGTCAATAAGAATGGCGACACCACGATCGGTTTCTGTGCGGATAACACGCCCGACGGCCTGAAGAATGCGCGTCATTCCGGGATAAACATAGGAATAAAGAAAGCCATCCGCGTCTTTCTCCCCGTAGTAGCGGGCGAGAAGATCCCGCTCAAGGGAAACACGCGGCAGACCGACACCGACAATGACCGTTCCGATCAGTCGTCTCCCGACAAGATCGATGCCCTCTGCAAAAACGCCGCCGAGAACGCAGAAGCCGACAAGTGTGCGTTTCGGCTCCGGCTCAAAGGTTTCTATGAACTTATCCCGCTGCCATTCGGTCATATTGCGGCTTTGTACCAGAACGGCAATTTCCGGATGGCGGGAAGAAAAAATCTGACAGATCTGTGTAAGGTATCGATAGGAAGGGAAGTAAATAATATAGTTTCCCATTTGCGCTGAAACGGTTTTGAAAATAATATCGCTGATCAGTTCTGCGCTATCTTCCCGGTGGACATATCGTGTGCTGAGCCGGTCAAATACGGTCAGCATCAGGTTTTCCCGCTCATACGGAGAGGGAAGAACCAGCTTCACCGCGTCTGCACAGCCGAGAACCTCGGCATAGTAGTCCTGCGGGGTCAGCGTCGCGGAAAAAAGCACCGCGCCTTTGGCAAGTCCGAGGTGGGAATCAATAATATCCGCCGCATCCAAACAAAGCATCCGGTAATAGATTTTTTCATCGTATCGCTCACAGACAATCTGAAAACGCTTGGAAAACCATTCGGACTTTGCAAGAAAATCCTTGAAATCATAGTATCCGTCTAAAGCAACATTACTGATGGAGAAATGCTTTTTACGAAGATCGTCAACGGTACGGACGTATTCCTCTGCCTGTTTGAGAAGCTCAGCATCAAGAGTGTCCGGAAGAGTGAACGCATAAACCTCGCCGTGTTCGGTTTTCTGTGGATTTTCATTCAATTGCCTGCGGTAAGAGGATAGAAGTTCAGAAATGGAATAGGCTGCGTTTGCCGCATGGATTTCTTGCTCCGTTTTCCCAAACGCTGTGCAAAGGCGACGAATACGCTCAGCGCTGAAGGTATGGGAATACATGCTTTTTGCGCGTTCGGGAAGATTGTGTACCTCATCGATCAGAACGCCGTATGTGATCCGTTTTACGCAGGAGGACAGGATGCGCCCTTCCGTGTCAAAATAACGTCGGAGATAGACGCGTGGATCAAACAGGTAGTTGTAATCGCATATGATGGCATCGCAGTATTCCGAAACCTCGAGAGATAGCTCATACGGGCAGACGGAGAAGCGTTTTGATGCCTCGAGAATATCTTCTTTTGCGATATATCTTGTCCGGTCCAACAGCCATAGGATTGCATCACGTACACGTTCATAGAAGCCCCGGGACATCGGGCAAAGCTCGCATTTCCGTTCTGGTGTGTGCTCTCCTGTTTCTTTATCCTCGTTTTGTCCATTATCTCCGGCAGGCTCATAGGTGCACAGTTTTTCTTTTGCCGTTAAAGAAACAGAGCGGACGGCAAGACTGCTACCTGCGATTTGACGGAGCGCATTTTGCGCTGCGGCCTGCGCGGTGGTTTTCGGCGTCAGATAAAAGATTTTATCAATATAACCGTGTCCGAGGGCGCGAACGGCAGGGAAGAGCGCGGAAACGGTTTTCCCGATTCCTGTCGGAGCTTCACAGAGGAGGCGGCCGCCGTGTTTCATGGATCGATAGGCTTCGGTCATAAAATCCGACTGTCCCTCGCGCTTGGCCGGAAAGGGAAAGCGGACCGCAAGACAGGCGGGAATCCGCGTTTCAATCCGTTCGATTTCAAAGGCAATGAGATCGGAGGCAAGGCGGATCAGCTCCGCGAGGGATTCCTTCATCTCAGCGGAACTCATGGAAAGATAATAATGTTCATCGGGTTTTCCCTGCGCATAACGGAGAATCAGTTCACCGTGCGTCTCCCGCCCGAAGTCATGGGCAAAAACCCCGCAGTTTACTGCAAGCCTCTGTGCATGTCTTCGGCAGAAAGCATCGTCCGGTTCCTGCCTGCCGCCTTGCGCAGCAAAGGAATAGAGATGAATCCCGTCATCTGTTTTTATACACAGCTCTGCTTCTGCCGTGACTGCGTAAGTAATGCCATGATGTATAATCCGGCAGGAAGCGGAAGAAAATTGCTCGGCATCGGGATATTTTTCTGCAGCACTGTCGCACATTGCGGCGGCCTGGCGAGGTTTGTCAAAGACCGGATCCGCTTCGGCGATACTCCCGCTTCTTGCTCCGAGAGAGATCAGCTCATCAACGGTAACATATACAGTTTTCTTTTCTGCAGAATAATGCATAACCGCCTCAAAACAGTTTGGTTTTCTGAATGGATTTATTATAGCATGCAGCCATGATAATCGCAAGTGAAAAACAAAATGTTAATTACAACAGGTTGTCCGAAGCGCATCTTGAAAAGGGTGGAGCAAGAGAATCAGGAGACTTTTCTGAAATAGGAAAAGAAAACTTGCTGGTGAATTTGCACAAAAAGCATGAGGCTTTTTTGTGTTAAATAAAAACAAAGTTCAAAAAACCACGTTTTTTTCTCCGAATTTTAACCTTGACCGATTTTTCAGCTGATGATAAAATTATAAATGAGAAAGTTGGCAGTCTCCTTCTGAGACTGCGGGAAAGGACTGAAGTATGAAACGAATTCTTGCGGTTGCTTTGTGTCTGCTTATGCTGCTCGGCGTTTTTGCCTCCTGCGGAGGGAACAAGCCTCCACAACCCGGCCCGGAAGGCACAACAGATGGTGCGGATACCTCTGTTTCCACGGATCCTCCGGTTACAACTGAATATCCGGTTATGCCGGAAAATGCAAAATATGACGGATATGAGTTTCTTGCGCTTGTTGCCAAATACAGGTCAAACACAATGAATGATTTTTCCGTTGAGAATGAGAATTTTGCTGTTGTAAATGAAGCTATTTTCAAACGCAATGAAAAGATTGCCGAGCTTTTTGACTGCTCTATCGACTTTGTTGAAGTCGTTGGCAGTGCTTTCGGCAACGGTCCCAGCTTTCAGAAGGTACGCGCTGATTACACCGCAAGTCAATCCTCCTATGATGTTTGTGCTGTTTCAACTTATGACGCTCCGCAGCTTGCCGTGAATCAGTATATTATCGATCTGGAAGAGATTCCGTTTATTGATCTTACACGTAATTGGTGGGATCAGCAGGCAAACAATGACCTTTGTGTCGCCGGGAGAATGTACTACTCAACCGGTGATATCAGCATTTCCGACAACCTTGCCACTCACTGCATTCTGTTTTCCAAACCTCTCGCCGAAGAGAACAATATCACCGATCTGTATCAGTTGGTATCTGAAAAGAAATGGACCTATGATCGTTTTGCGGAATATGCGCGCGGTGTGTCAAAAGATCTCAACGGTGACGATCTGATTGATGTGAATGACCGTTACGGACTTCTTTGCTGGAATGATGGATTCCAGGCATCTATTGCCGGAATCAAGGGAAGAATCTGTACGGTAAATGAAGACGGTTTGATTGAAAATACCATGTATTCTGAGCGGAATGCCGCAATGGCGGACAAAATCTGTGAGCTGTTCTTTAATTCTTCCGTCAGCTTCAATCATGCCAATAACAAGATCGACACTGTCAGCGCCTCGCTTGCCGATTATTTCTCCGAGGGGCATGGGCTTTTCTATATGACCATGTTCAGCGCTGTTCCGGCATTGCGTGATCTTACCGATTTCGGTATCCTTCCTTACCCGCTATATGATGAGGAGCAGGAGTCTTACGGATCCTATATGGGATCGACCTATTCCGTTATGTACTGCGTTGAGAATTTTGTTGAGGACCTGGAACGCACCGGTGCTTTCATGGAGATGCTTGCTTATCAGTCAAAGATTTATGTAACTCCCGCGTACTATGAGCAGACATTGAAGGGACGTGATGTCAAGGATGAAGAGAGTATAGTCTCCCTCGATATCATTTTTGCCAACCGTACCTTTGATGTCGGAATTCTCTATAAGATCGGTAGCTATACCGGTGATCTCACCAATATGATCAAGGAGGGAACAAATAAATTTACCCGAATTTATGAAACAAAACGGCGCGCTGCTCAGGTAATGATCGATCAGATCAATAAGAACTTCCAAAAATAGCAAGGCATTCTGCTTGGGGGAATCCGATATGGATTCCCCTTTTTCTGTTGCGGTTGGGAATGGAGACAAGCGGCTCCGGCATAGAATTAAGCAAACCGTAACGGGAAACAGGTGGTTTGTTATGCTTCTTTTCCATCAGGCAGCAGGAATTCTGAATTATATTTTTCTTTTGCTGGGGCTATCGAGTGGACAGAACTATCCTCCGCCGCTTCCGCCCGGTGAAGAAAGAGCGCTGTTTGTCCGTATGAAACGGGGTGATGAAGAGGCAAGAGCGGCTCTGATTGAACATAATCTTCGTTTGGTTTCACATATCGTACGAAAATACTACTGTGCTGCCAAAAATCCAGATGACCTGGTGTCTATCGGGAGCATTGGTTTGATAAAAGCCGTTGATACTTTTGATTTTACAAACGGAGCCCGTTTTGCGACCTATGCAGCAAAGTGTATCCAGAATGAAATCCTTATGTTTTTCCGCTCGCAGAAGAAAAATGCCAATGAGGTTTCGATCAATGAAACGATTGATATTGACAAAGAGGGAAATCCTCTTACTTATATAGATGTGATCGCGGTCGATGATACGATCGCAGAGGACCTTGATAGGAAAATCCATACAACAAAAGCATTGGAATGCCTCAATACGGTTTTAACAAAACGGGAGCGAACGATTCTGATTATGCGTTACGGGCTCGGCGGTGCGCGCGAAAGAACACAGCGTGAGGTGGCGCAGTTGCTCGGTATCTCACGTTCCTATGTTTCCCGAATCGAAAAATCTGCCCTTGAAAAAATCAAGGAAAAGCTAACCTGACGTATAATCGGCGTTGTGACGGGTCAAAATAGAACAGGCAGCGATTCGGAGGCTATATGCTCGCTTATCTGATACGCATGATCGCGTCCGCCGCCGAGGATGGCAGCCTTATCCTTATTCTGAAAACGGAGGTTCGCATGGTACTTGACAAGATTGCCCTTGCGCTTACGATTATCGGGGCGCTCAATTGGGGAAGCATCGGTATCTTCAAGTTCGATGTTGTTGCATGGATCTTCGGAGGAACCGCTTCGGTGGGTGCTCGCGTAGTCTATACACTCGTCGCTCTTGCGGGAATCTGGTGTATATCGCTTCTTTTCCGTTCACGGGAAGAAATTGAAGGAACAGACGACATCTGAAAGAAGTCAAGGGCTCCGGATGATTTTCCGGAGCCCTTGACTTCTTTCAAGGGCTATGGTAGGATAAAAAACAGGATACAAGGAGGCTTTATGAAGCGTATACTGATAAGCGGCGGCACGCGCGGGATCGGACGTGCCTGTGCCGTCAGATTTGCGGAGGCAGGATGGGATGTTGCCGTTTTATATCGCACAAGCGACGCACAAGCCCAGGAATTGAAGGAGCGCTTCTGCGTGACACCGTATCGGTGTGATTTGGCAGATCGCACCGACCTTTACCGTGTACTTACTCAGATCAAAAAGGAATACAGTTCCGGGTTCGATGTCCTCGTTAATAACGCGGGTGCTGCAATGATTGCTCCGCTTTCCTCTGTCGGCGATGAAATGTGGGATAAAATGACGGCTCTGAATCTGACAGCACCGCTTCTCCTTGCGCGTGAACTTTCTCCTTATATGATAGCGCGCGGCGAAGGAAGAATCATCAATATTTCCTCAGTGTGGGGACAGACGGGTGCTTCGTGCGAGGTACCGTACAGTACCGTTAAGGCGGGGTTGATTGGTTTTACAAAAGCATTGGCAAAAGAGCTTGCCCCGTCGAATGTGCTGGTCAACTGCGTCTGCCCGGGTGTAATCGATACCGAGATGAATGCTGCCATTACACCTGAATGCAAGGACGATCTATGCGCTGAGATCCCACTTGGCCGTTTCGGAACCGCAGAGGAGGTTGCAGAATGCGTGTTTTGGCTTGCCGGAAATGCATCTTCCTATTTCACGGGACAGATTCTTGCCCCCAACGGAGGGTTTTATATCTGAGTTTATGCAGGAAGGATACAATAAAATTTCATTTTTGTTAAAAATCTGTCAGCTTTCTCTTGACTTGCGGACTTCGTAGGTTTATACTAATAAGTAATTTTATGAAAGGATGCGTGTCTATCGCAATCATTATGAACAGAGTTTATAATTTCTCCGCCGGTCCGTCCATGCTTCCGCTTCCCGTACTCGAAACTGCCCGTGACGAGCTTGTTTGTTACGGCGATTCCGGTATGTCGGTCATGGAGATGAGCCATCGATCTCCGGTTTATGACGGTATCATCAAAGCGGCGGAACAGGATCTCCGCACGCTCCTGAACGTTCCTGATAACTATAAGATTTTATTTATGCAGGGAGGCGCGTCCGGACAGTTTGCGGCTGTCCCGCTCAATTTGATGACGGGATCCGGCAAGGCAGACTATATTGTTTCCGGTCAGTTTTCCGGCAAGGCGTTCAAGGAGGCAAAAAAGTACGGCGATGTGCAGGTTGCCGCCTCCTCTGAAGCGGATAATTTCGTCTATGTCCCCCGCACAACGAGAGAGAGCTTCCGTACGGATGCGGATTATGTACATATCTGCTTCAACAATACCATCTACGGAACCAAATATGACTATATCCCGGATACCGGTTCCATTCCGCTTGTTGCCGATATGTCTTCCTGCATCCTATCCGAGCCGGTCGATGTTTCAAAATTCGGGGTCATTTACGCCGGGGCACAGAAAAACATGGCGCCTGCAGGCGTCACCGTCGTAATTATCCGCGAAGATCTGATCGGGCATGAAATGCCGATCACCCCTGCCGTTTTCAGCTATAAAAACATGGCGGATAACGATTCCATGTACAACACGCCCCCCTGCTATTCGATCTATATGTGCGGGCTTGTTGCCAAGTATCTTCTTTCCATCGGCGGCCTTGAGGAAATGAAGCGCCGCAACGAAAAGAAGGCTAAGCTTCTGTATGATTATCTGGACAGTCAGGATTACTACAAGGCTCCGGTTGTTCCGTCCTCGCGCTCGATGATGAATGTCACCTTTGTGACCGGGGATAAGGATCTTGATAAGAAGTTTGCCGCTGAGGCTGATGCTGCAGGTCTGAAGAACCTGAAGGGTCATCGCTCCGTCGGCGGAATGCGTGCGTCTATTTATAACGCCATGCCGTATGAAGGGGTCGAGGCGCTCGTTGCATTTATGAAGCGTTTCGCTGATGAAAACAGAAAATAAGGGTGATAAAATGAACATAAAGCTTTACAATAAAATTGCGAAAGTCGGTACCGATGTTTTTGACCGTACAAAATACAGCGTCGGTGCAGAGGTCGAGAATCCGGATGCCATCATGGTTCGCAGCGCAGCGCTTCATGAGCTTTCCTTCAATCCTGAGCTGCGTGCGATTTCCCGCTGCGGTGCCGGCGTCAACAACATTCCGATTGACCGCTGCACGGACTCCGGTATTGCCGTTTTCAATACACCCGGTGCCAATGCGAACGGTGTAAAAGAGCTTGCAATTGCCGCTTTGCTTCTTGCAAGCCGTGATATTGTCGGTGGTGTTAACTGGGCCTCTACCCTTGCGGGCGCCCCGGAAGGCGTTGCGAAGGCCGTTGAAGCAGGGAAGTCTGCCTTTGCCGGAAATGAAATCTCCGGAAAGACACTCGGAGTGATCGGCCTCGGGGCGATCGGCGGTATGGTTGCCAACATCGCCATCAACCTCGGAATGAATGTTGTCGGTTGCGATCCCTATATCAGCGTTGCCGGTGCTTGGGCACTTTCCCGTGCGGTCAAGCAGGCTGCTACCTATGATGATATCTATAAGACTGCCGATTATATTACCCTTCATGTTCCTGCCGCTGCATCGACAAAGGGCATGATCAACCGTGATGCCATTGCGAAAATGAAGGACGGAGTCAAACTGATCAATCTCAGCCGCGCTGATATCGTCAATATTGCTGATGTGAAGGAAGCCCTTGCAAGCGGAAAGATTTCTGCATATATCACGGATTTCCCGACTGAGGAATCGATCAATGTCAAAGGGATCACGGCAATTCCGCACCTTGGCGCCTCAACAGCCGAAAGTGAAGACAACTGTGCCGTCATGGCGGCCCATGAGCTGATCGATTATCTTGAGCTCGGCAATATCCGCAACAGCGTAAACTTCCCGAACGTTTCGCTGCCCGCAAGTAACAGTCCCCGTGTTGCCGTGATGCACAAGAATATTCCCGCTCTTCTTTCCAAGCTTACCACGGTGATTTCCGATGCAAAGATCAATATTGCCAACCTTGCAAACGGGTCGAAGGGTGAAAACGCTTATACTTTGATTGAGACTGATGCGCCGCTTGAGGCCTCCGCTCTCGATAAGCTTTCCGAAATAGACGGTGTGATTCGTGTGCTTTCCTATTGAAACCGAAAAAATGGAGAACCGCGGCTTTTGCTGCGGTTCTCTTTTTCTGCGAAAACCCTTGCAGTTTTTAAGATAAATTGATATAATAAATCAATACGAAAGGAGCCGCTATGGTCGTTATTGCAAATGTGGAAAAGAATTCGATCGCGGAACACCATAAAATCGCCCCGGGGGATGTTTTGCTTTCGATCAATGGGAATGAAATAAACGATGTGCTCGACTATCGGTTCTATCTTACAGACGCTCACATCCGCCTTTCTCTTATGCGCGATATCAAACCGTATGCTGTGGAAATCTTGAAACCGGAATACAAGGATATCGGTCTTGCGTTCGAGACGCCACTGATGGATCATAAAAAAACCTGTCGCAACAAATGCATTTTCTGTTTTATCGATCAAATGCCGAAGGGGATGCGCGAAACCCTTTATTTCAAGGACGACGATGAGCGCCTTTCTTTCCTTCACGGAAATTATGTGACACTGACCAATCTCTCGGAGCATGATATTGATCGGATCATCAAGATGCACCTGTCTCCGGTCAATGTTTCCGTTCATACCACCGATCCGGCGCTTCGTGTGCAGATGATGAAGAACAAACGGGCAGGGGAGGTTCTTGCATATCTTCCCAGACTTGCCGCTTCCGGGATTGATCTCAACATCCAGATTGTTCTTTGTCGCGGTATCAACGACGGGAAAGCGCTTGACCGCACACTTCGCGAGCTCGCTGAGATCCGCCCGAGAATAGCAAGCTGCTCGGTGGTCCCCGCGGGATTGACCGACCATCGGGAGGGGCTGTACCCTCTTACTCCTTTTACTCCTGAGGAATGCGCTGCCATTATTGATCAGATTGACGGGTTCGGCGAGAAGATGAAAGAAGAATATGATGAGCGTGTCTTTTATCCGTCTGATGAATTTTTCCTGACCGCAGGGCGTCCGTTTCCTCCTGAAGCGTACTATGACGGTTATCCGCAGCTTGAGAACGGCGTCGGAATGTCGACGATGTTTCTTAGCGATGCGGATTATGCAATATCTCGGCTTTCTGATCGGGAGTTGTCGCTTGTTCCCCGTAGAACTGTTTCGGTTGCAACGGGGAAAGCGGCCTATCCCTTGATCCGGCATGCCGGGGATCTTCTGATGTCGCGCTGTCCGCAGCTTTGTGTCAAGGTATATCCGATTGAAAACCGTACCTTCGGGAAAAATATTACTGTCTCCGGTCTGCTTACCGGCCGGGATATTGCGTTTGCCCTGAAGGGGGAGAAGCTTGGCGAGCTTCTTTTGTTCCCGAAAAGCGCCCTTCGCGCTGTTGAGCAGGACTTTCTCTGCGGGATGACGCCGGACGAGTTGTCCGCTGAGCTTGGTATCCCTGTCAAAGCCAGTGGAGGAGCCGAGGAGTTGATTGATGATTTGATCGGAAAGGAAAAAGATGATTCGTAAAATTACCGTATTGCTTGTCTGTCTTTTGCTTTTTGTTTCTTGCGGTAAGGAAAAAACTCCCCTTGAATCGGGCGAGTCAACTTCTGCTCCCCCGCAGAGTACGGCAGAGCCTTTGCTGACTGTCCCGGTGCAAACCGATCCTCCTGTTTTTTCTCCTTCTGTTGTGCTGAAAACTGAGACTGAACAACTCGGCGGGGCGAGCTACAGGACCTGGCGTTATCCTGTAGTCGTTGCCGAGGGATACGTTGTGCGCTGTGAGAATATCAACGCTGCTGTTTTTAATGCCGTCACGGCTCTCGGGAAAAAGCTTATCCCCGGCATTTCCTCTTTGGTGGCATCCGGAAGCGAGGTAAGCTGTGAAACAGAACGGTGCGATTATCGCTTGCTTGGGGATAATGCGATTCTGTCTGTCAGCTTTTATCTGACCGCGCGTGTTGATTCCAATGCCCCTGAGCATGCTTTCGGTACGGCTAATATTGATCTGACGACCGGAATGCAGATTGGTGGCGCTCAACTTATCACGGATCTTTCGAAGCTGCTGAATGCTATCGCGTCGGGGGATCTCACCCGTGTCGATGAGGGTGATGTGCTTACTCCCGAGGAGCTTTCTTCCGCGCTGTCGCAATACCGTGCGGATTATGCAATTTATCCCGATGTTTATTTTGCCGAGGAGGAAGTAATCGTTGCTGTAGAGCTTCTCCGTACCGAGGGGAGTTACGCCTTGTTTGCGATTCCATACGCGAAAGCATCCGATTACATTGCATCCGAATTCTTAGTGCATTGAGAGAGGATTTCATGTCTAAACCTGTTTTTGCCATTGTAGGGCGCCCGAATGTCGGGAAAAGCACCCTTTTCAACAAGCTGATCGGGGAACGCCGTTCCATTGTTGAAGATACCCCCGGTGTGACACGTGACCGAATTTACGGGGAGGGAGAATGGTGCGGAAAAGGCTTTATGCTCATCGATACCGGTGGAATTGAGCCGCGTTCCGAGGATATTATTCTGAAAAAAATGCGTATCCAGACCGAGGTTGCGATTGCGTCCGCAGATGTCATTTTTTTCCTTTGCGATCTCCAAACCGGGCTTCTTTCTGATGACCGGGAAATCGCGCTGATGCTTAAGCGCTCCGGAAAACCGATTATAACGGTTGTAAACAAATGTGATTCGATCGGAAGCCTTCCCGCCGGTTTTTACGAATTTTATGAGCTTGGTATCGGCGAGGATGTTCTCGCGGTTTCTTCTGTCCACGGAAACGGAACCGGAGATCTACTGGATCTTGCTTTTTCGCTTTGCCCGGAGGGTTCTGAAGAAGAACGGGATGAAGATGTCATCAATGTTGCGGTAATAGGCAAGCCGAATGCCGGGAAAAGCTCCATCATCAACCGCTTGCTCGGGGATGACCGCCATATTGTTTCAAGCATTGCCGGTACGACCCGGGATGCCGTAGATTCCTATCTCGAAAATGAATACGGTAAATTCAATTTTATCGATACCGCCGGAATCCGTCGCCAGAGCAAAATTGAGGATCGCGTAGAACATTTCTCCGTGCTACGTGCCAAGGCAGCAGTTGAGCGTGCGG
Source organism: Eubacteriales bacterium (assembly GCA_034178705.1). Taxonomy (GTDB): domain Bacteria; phylum Bacillota; class Clostridia; order Oscillospirales; family CAG-272; genus RUG12395. Next base: position 11,789 of record JAXFQY010000082.1, read on the forward strand.
ATGTTTGTCTCGTTGTTATTGATGCTTCGGAGGGAGTTACCGAGCAGGACGAGAAGGTAGCCGGTGTTGCTCATGAGGCAGGAAAAGCCTGCATTTTTCTGCTGAATAAATGGGATCTTGTCGAAAAAGACGGAAAGACAGCACGCGAATTTGAAAAACGCCTTTATGACGCAATTTCCTATATGACCTATGCACCGATGCTTCTCGTTTCGGCTCAAACCGGGCAACGTCTCGGCGAGCAGCTTTTCAAGTCAATTGTCTATGTGGATAACCAGGCAAAGACGCGTATTACCACAGGTATGCTGAATGACATGGAAAATGACGCGGAAGCGCGTCACCAGCCTCCGTCCGACAAGGGAAAGCGGCTGAAAATTTATTATGTTACTCAGTCCGGTGTTCAGCCCCCGACCTTCGTATATTTTTGCAACAATGCTGAATTGTTTCATTTTTCCTATCAGAGATATCTTGAGAACCGCATTCGCGAAACCTTCGGCTTTAAGGGGACTCCGATACGAATCGTTGTGCGCGAACGCGGCGATAAAGAGGACTAAGCTATGTTTATCGATCTGATTCAGATTCATGTTAAGGCCGGTGACGGCGGAAACGGTGCAATTTCCTTCCATCGTGAAAAATATGTTTCCGCGGGCGGGCCGGACGGCGGAGACGGAGGGCGTGGGGGAAATATTGTTTTCTATGCAGATTCCGGAAGCAACACCCTGCTTTCCTTCCGTTACAAAAGAAAATTTACTGCCCAAAACGGCGAGAACGGAAAGGGCGGGAAAATGCACGGAAAGAACGGTGCCGATGTGCGGATTCCGGTTCCGCCCGGGACGTTGATCCGTGATGCGGAATCCGGTCGGTTGCTCTATGATATTTCCGCCGGTGAGGAAAAAGTCATTTGTCGGGGCGGGAAAGGCGGTTGGGGAAACCGTCATTTCGCCACGCCGACCCGGCAGATTCCCCGTTTTGCCAAAAACGGCGTCAAAGGGGAAGAACGAGAGCTGACCCTTGAATTGAAAATGCTCGCAGATGTCGGCCTGATCGGTCTTCCGAGTGTCGGCAAGTCCTCCCTTCTTGCCCGGATCAGTTCTGCTAAGCCGAAGATTGCCGCGTATCATTTTACAACGTTGTCACCGAATCTTGGCGTTGTTTCCCTTGGAGATGGCCGCGGATTTGTTTGTGCCGACGTCCCGGGGTTGATTGAAGGGGCATCGGAGGGACTGGGACTGGGGCTTGCGTTTCTCCGTCATATTGACCGTTGCCGCCTACTTCTTCATGTAGTGGATATAGCAGGTACCGAAGGACGCAATCCTGCCGATGACCTTGATGTAATCTTCGGTGAGCTTCAAAAGTACAGCCCCGAGCTGATCAAGCGGCGACAGATCATTGTCGGAAACAAGGCCGATATGCTTGACCCTGAAAAGGATCTTTCCCCTTTCCGCGCAAAGGTTGCTGCGCTCGGGTTTCCGCTTGTTGAAGTGAGTGCGATGACGGGGGAAGGTCTTGAACGCCTTGTTCGTCTTTGCGCTGAGGAACTTGAGAATCTCCCGCCGCTTCTTCATTATGATCCGGATCCCGAAGAGGAAGCACCGGTTCTGAAGGGCGCTGATGATACGGTTGTCCGTGTGGAAAACGGTATATATTATGTTGAAGGGGATTGGTTGTTCAATCTTATGGGACGGATAAACTTTGACGATCGGGAGTCCGTTGCCTATTTTCAGCGAATGCTGGTTCGTTCCGGAATTATCGCAAAGCTCGAAGAAGCGGGAATCCATGACGGGGACACCGTCAATCTTTACGATTTTGAGTTTGATTTTATCCGGTAAGTGAATAAGAAACGGGCAGTGTGTCGATACTTCGCGTGGAGGTGTACGATGAAGTATTTTCTTGCTGCCTGTTCTTTTCTCCTGATTCTTGCTCTGGCCGTATGCTGCGTTGATGCTGCACAGTTCCGTGACAGCTATATACGGCTTCATATTCTTGCGGATTCCGACACGGAGGAGGCGCAGAAAATCAAGCTTTCGCTGCGGGACGCTTTTCTCGAAGAATTTTCGGAGCGCATCCGATCTTCCGGAAATACAGAGGACGCGGAGAAGAGAATTGAAGAGCTTCTTCCGGAAATCGAGAGTTTCTGCAACGACTATCTGGCAGAAGCAGAGGTATCCTATCAAGCGAGGGCGACGCTTTCCCGCGAGTATTATCCGATGCGGGAATATCAGGATTTTGCCCTTCCGGCAGGAACCTATCGTTCTCTCCGGATTCTTCTCGGCAGTGGGGAAGGGCAAAACTGGTGGTGTGTTGTCTATCCTCCGATTTGCCTGTCTCTTGCATCGGGGGAGGATGCTGCCGTTCCCGCAGGTCTGTCACGCGAAGATTTTGAAACGATTCGCGGTGATCGTACCGGCAAATTTATATTCCGTTTTAAGATTCTCGAATTTTTTGGAAAAATCTTTCGGTAATCAGACAATAATATTTGTTTTGTATCATTTACAACGTAAAACGGTAGGACCGGACAGTTTTCTGCTGTCCGGTCCTTTTGAATTGTTGTTTGATAGCGATCTGAGCAGAGGAGTCTAAAAATGCGAAATCAGTTTTCTGATGCCAGCATCTCGAGATACTCTTCAAGGCAGAGCCCGCTTTCCTGAATCTTATATGCATGGTAGCGTCCGACAAATCTGAAGTGCCAGCACTCAAACTGATAGCCTGTAATGTCCTCCTTGCCGCGCGGGAAGCGGATAATGAACCCGAACTTCCAACAGTTATCCCGCAACCATTCATATGCCTCGGTGTGCTCAAAATCTTCGAGCTCAAGATCCGGTCTGCCGTATACATTGTGCATATCTGCGCACAACCCTGTCTGATGCTCGCTTGTTCCGGGAGGCGCACAGTATGTTTCTACAATTTTCTGAGCCTGTTCCTTGGTAAGTGAGGGGTTCTTCTGCATCTCCTCCTCGATATAGGTTACAAACAGGTAGTTCTGTGTCCAGTAATTGCGGTAGGCAAGTGTTGATTTAACGTCGGTAATTCCGTATTCCTCTGCTTCAGTCAGCATGGCGGTAAGCGCTTTTGCGGCTATGGCGCGCATTCTTGCCTGATATTCTCCGGAATATACCGCATATTTCTGCGGTATATACTCCAGGTCGTCAGGAGCATAGTCTACACTGACAGGATTCGCTTTGTTGACCAGAAGCAGAAAGGCATCCCGGTCCTCCGGATTCATATATTGCTCGTATTCTGACAAGTCTGCCCGGAATGATATCGCGGGAATTTCGTCCTGCTTTCCGGGATCGATTGGATTCAGGGGTGTTTCGGGTTGATAGCGAAGGAGCAACTCTTCGTATTTGGGGTTATCCGGCGTGCTGCCTGTCATTTTTTCTCGTGTGACACTCAGCGTTTTTTTCTCTTCATCATACTCAACCTGCAGCCCGATGATATTTTCGCGGATAAAGTCTACAGGGACAGAGACCTCACCGTCGGACGCAAGCGCTTTTCCGGGCATACTGATCTCATGACCGTTGACGGTTGCCTTATCGGAACCGTATACAAAACAGATGGTGTTGATCACACCGGAAGAAGAGGTAAAGCTGTATTCCACTCCGGAAGCATCGCCGGTAACCCGGAAGCCGCAAAGCGTCGCAACAGACTTGAAATCAATATAGAGGATGTTATCGTTTATGACATCCTCCACTTTTATTTGAACGGTGGGACTGCCTTCAACCTGAAGCTTTATGACATCGACGATACCGGTTTCGGATTTTCCGCGTGTGATCAGATAGACCGAAACGACAGCAGAAACGCAGAGTACCAGAAGTACAGAAAGAAAGGCAATCAGGGAAGCGCGACGCGCTTCCCGTTTTTCCTGTTGATATTTTCGCCTGAGCGCAAGCCGTTCCACATCACGTCCGTCATCCTGCCGCCGGCGTTTGACAGGGGCAGGATGACCGGACGGCGCGGTATTCCGCAACCGGTTGCTCTGAGAATCCGGTCGGGGGCTTCGGTCAGCTGAGGTTGATCTCTTCTTTTGATTCAAGATATGCCTTCCTTCCTTTCAACAATGATAAAATAGGGGGAGGTTGGTGAATTGAGAATGCGAAATTGAGAAACGCAGAATTCGTGACGGTCGAGGGAAGCGAGAAAGTCTTCCACCTCTCGTCCTTCCGCTTCTCCTTCAGCGTGCCCGGGGTAAACGGCAATCAATAGAATACCGTCATCTGCAAGACGGGATACTGCAAAGCGAACGGCAGGCAGGGTTGTTTCGCGTTTGGTCGTCACACTCCGATCCCCGGATCCCGGTAGCCATCCGAGATTGAACATACCTGCGCGGATTTCTCCCTTGATGTATTTTTCTGCGTTGGAATGGGAATCGAGATGAAGCTCGGCACGACTGAGCAGATTCTTCTCGGTAAGTCTGGCTTCTGTTGAGCGGATTGCTTTTTCCTGAATGTCAAAAGCATAGACGTGACCGCTTTCTCCAACACGCCGGCACAGAAATTCCGTGTCGTGACCGTTTCCCATAGTAAAGTCGGCAGCAGTATCACCTTCGTGAAGATGACGTTCGATAAACATCTTCTGGAGTTGTAGCAGATCTACCATCAGAACATCCTTTCTTTTGGCTCGGATTAGGATAAAATCAGAGGATGAGCGTCTTGCCGGAGAGCAGGTCGGCAAAGCATCCGCCATTGCCTTCTCGTCTTGCTCCGCGAATGGAGAGAAAGCGATCCAGCTCATATTCATAAGTTGAAAGGGGACGGTCAAATGCATCGATTGTGTGTGCCGCTACAAGAATCTCACCGTCAGTAACTGAAGTGACAAGCAGGGTGTGATACCAGTTGTCGTCTTTGGCAAGCTGAACAACATCGCCGGGAAGCACCTCAGAAGCGGAAACAACAGCGGCAAAGGGACCTGCGCCGGTATTTCCTGTCAGGAAATTATAGAGGAACTCCACCCCTGTCCAGGAAGCCGTCCTCCGAGCGGAATCAATGAAATACCATCCGTAAACAGGGGTGAAGTTCATCGCGCAGCAACCGGCGAAAAGACATTGAGAAACAAAACTCGTGCAATCACCTCCGATTCCGCCGAAATCGGAGAACAGCGGATTTCGATCAAACGCCCATCGGCGTGCATATTCGACCGCCGCTGTACGGTCATAGGGTATTTCACGCATATCATCACCTCATGAATAGGATATGCGGAAAAAGGAAATTTAGAAAGCGATCTTTTCAGCGAGGAAACTTGCGATACGGTCTATCGGAATTCTTTCCTGCTGCATCGTATCGCGGTCGCGTACGGTTACGCAGGAGTCAGTTTCGGAATCAAAATCGTAAGTAATGCAGAACGGGGTACCGATTTCGTCCTGTCTGCGGTAGCGTTTACCGATAGAGCCGGCTTCGTCGTAATCAATATTAAAATCAGCGCTGAGTTTATCGAAAAGTGCACCGGCAGGTTCGGACAGCTTCTTGGAAAGCGGAAGAATGGCGCATTTGAACGGCGCCAGAGCAGGATGAAGATGCAGAACCGTACGAACATCACCTTCGCCGATTGTTTCCTCGTCATATGCGTCACAGAGAAAGGCAAGCGCAGCACGGTCGGCACCGAGAGAGGGTTCAATGACGTAGGGAATGTATCTTTCGTTCGTTTCCTGATCAAAATACTCCATGGCTTCGCCGGAGTGCTTTGCGTGCTGTGTAAGGTCATAATCGGTTCTGTCGGCAACCCCCCAAAGCTCACCCCAGCCGAACGGGAAGAGAAATTCAAAATCGGTGGTTGCTTTGGAATAGAAGCAAAGCTCATCCTTATCATGGTCACGCAGACGAAGATTTTCTTCCTTCATGCCGAGCTTCAGAAGAAAATCGCGGCAGTATGCACGCCAATAGCTGAACCATTCAAGATCGGTTCCGGGTTTGCAGAAGAATTCAAGCTCCATCTGCTCAAATTCGCGGATGCGGAAGATAAAATTACCGGGGGTAATCTCATTGCGGAACGATTTACCGATCTGACCGACACCGAAGGGAATCTTTTTGCGGGTGGTTCGCTGAATGGACTTGAAATCGACAAAAATTCCCTGAGCCGTTTCGGGACGCAGGTAGAGCTGGCTGGAAGAGTCTTCCGTAACCCCCTGGAAGGTTTTGAACATCAGGTTGAATTTGCGGATATCCGTAAAATCATGACTGCCGCATGACGGGCAGGCAATGTTATGTTCCCGGATGAAGGCGGCAAGCTGCTCGTTTGTCCAACCGCCCGGATTGATGTTGAGCTTGTTCTCAGCGGCATAATCTTCGATCAGTTTGTCAGCGCGATGACGGGTTTTGCAGGAACGGCAGTCCATCAGAGGATCCGAGAAGCCGCCGACATGACCGGACGCAACCCATACCTCAGGATTCATCAGAATAGGGGAATCAAGACCGACATTGTATTTGCATTCCTGAACAAATTTCTTCCACCAGGCGCGCTTGATATTATTCTTGTACTCTACGCCGAGGGGGCCGTAATCCCATGAGTTTGCAAGTCCTCCGTAAATCTCCGAGCCGGGATAAACAAAGCCCCTTGTTTTGCAGAGAGCAACAATTTTGTCCATTGTTTTTTCGGTATTCAGCATCATTTTACTCCATTGTGTTATTTATTTCTTGTTTTCTGTTAAGTTATCGGTATTCCGAAAATGAGCGGATTGCCGTATCTGTGTCCGGCAGAAAAACCTGTCTTCCGCCTTTTTCGGAATAGCTACCGGGGTATGTAAGAATCTTTTTTTCATACGAACCGAGCTGGCGGAAAAGATCGAGATGCTCGGTAAGATCGTCAAGCCCGAACGTGGTAAAGGCATGAGCGGTCACGGTGCGGTAGATCGCAGTCGCTTTTGTAAGAATGTCTTCGGATATGAGCTTTTCCGCTGCCGCTGTCATGAAAGAAACGGTGACGCTTGCGCGGCTGTATGCGGAGTTAGTCGGATAGCCGTTGAAGCGGAGCAGCTGAAGTGCTTCCTTTCCGTTGAGCTTTTGAACACCGGAGTGCAGATCAATGGTCAGCTTTTGTGCCGGATCGGAATACTTCATATTTACGGGGACATTGACGGTGACTCCTCCGATTGCATCAACAAAGGTTTCCGCTCCCTCTATGTCGATGACGGTATAGAAATCGATGGAAAAACCGGTCAGTGCCATGACCTTCTCTGCAAGATAGACAATTCCGCGCGCAGTATAGGTCTCGCTGAGCGTCATCTCCACTCCGCCCGAGGTGACAAGCATATCGGAGGGGATATAGGAGAAGATCAAACGACCTTGGCTTTTGTCAACACGGAGGAGAAATATCGTGTCCGCGTTGATCTGACGGTGAAGTGTGTGATCGGACATTGAGCCGCCGGAGGTGAGCGCGCTTCCGTTTTCAAACATCGGATAGTTTATGAAAGCGTCCGGCGCATAATCCGAAAGAAGAGAGGGCTGGTAATCGGTTCCGACAATCAGCATGTTGAAGGAGGTCCCGTTTGTGGAATCCGGCGTAAGTCCGGGATTGGATAAATCGGTCGTGACCGCGGGATCCGTTCCGGGAAGTTTTGTGTCAGGGTCTACAATGCCGAAACTCGGGCCGACGCAGTCAATCAGAAGATCGGTCAGAAAATAGGCAATCGGTCCGAATATAAGCAGGGAAATAAGGAGGGTAATGAGAAAATTACGGAGAGAAGAGAGCATGATCGTCTCCTTTCTTTATTTATGCTATTATAATACCATTTAACGGATTTTTCAAGTGTTTCTTCGGACGGTATAGAGGGAAAACGAAAAAAATCCTTTTTTTGTGAATCCTCTTGTACTTTCTATTTCTTTAGTCTATAATAAATTAAATAATGTTCCCGGAGGAATTCATGAATTCTGATTTCAGTCTGATCTATCCGGATGCCCAATCGCAGGCGGCTGCCTATTCCGGAAAGACCGTTGCGCACATATCCGACGATACCTGCGAACAGCTGGGACTTTCCTATTTACTCTCACTGAAGAACAGCTCTCTGTCCGAGTATTTTACGACCGATCCTGAGGTTATGCGCTACCGGCTTGAGGGGTTTTCCGATCTCCTTGAGAATCCGAAGCTGAAGGATGCCCTTCTTTCCGTTGTTCCGATATTGAATGACATCGTGGAACTCCGTCAGCTTGATGCAGATCTTTCCGGAACAACCGAAAGCTATCTTTACAGCATCACGGAGATCGAGCTTTACATTTCCTGTGTTGAGAAACTAAACGAAGGGCTGACCCCGATCCGTGACTCCCTGAAAAGCCGAAGCTTCCGCATGATGGCCGACCGTATCCGCACCCTCTGCGAAAGTGAGTATTACAAGGAGCTGAACCGAAAGCTTTCTGAGCTTACCGACCGTGTTCGCGAAATCCGGAGTATTACCGTCGGTGTCAATCTTGATTCTCAGCTTCGGCCATCCAGCGCAGGCGTTCTTTCCATTAACTCCGAGCAGTTCAAGTCGGGAGAGCTTCTGGAAAAGATTCTGCGTATGAACTTCAAAAATGATGAATATACCTGCATTGCCACCCTTGTTCCTTTCGGTCGCGGTCAGTCGGAAAATACCAAAACCGCTCTTTCCTACGCTTTTTATTCCGCAATCAATGAGGTTTTCAAAGCATCGGTAAAAAGCTGGAAACGGATTGTCCAGAGTTATGTTCTCGATAATACCGATTTTCTCATCCGGATTATGCCGGAAATTGAATTTATGGTAAAAGGCAGCGAAATGCTCCGGGCTCTCCGTGAACGCGGATTTCCGCTTACCGTTCCGGAAATCGATCCATCAAACACCGTTACTTTCCGTGCCGACGGACTTTATAACCCGAGCGTTGCGGAGCAGATTACTGAGTCTATTGTCAAAAACGATATTGTGTTTGACGAGAAAGCACGCATTTATGTTCTGACCGGACCGAATCGAGGCGGAAAATCCGTTATTACCTGTGCCGTCGGAATCGCTCAGGCAATGATGCAGCTCGGTATGTTTGTTCCCGCCGAGCATATGGTTTCCAGCCCTGCCGACGGTATTTACATTCATTTTCCGATCGGTGCTGAGGACACCATTGACAAGGGACGCCTCGGCGAGGAGTGCGTGAGACTTGCCTCGGTTTTTGATCATGTTACCGAGAAGAGCCTTGTCCTTCTCGACGAATCCTTTTCCTCAACCGGAGCCTATGAAGCTTCCTACATCGCTGCCGAAGTCATTCTCGGCTTTTGCAAGGTCGGCTGCCGCGTAATTTTTTCAACACATTTACATGAGCTTGCTGCCCGGATTTCCGAAATCAATGAACGGAGCAGTGAAATCGGGGGAGCCCCGGTTGATTCCCTTGTTGCGCGCATTGAAAACGGAAAACGCTCCTTCCGGATTGAGCGGATTCAGCCGGACGGTAAAAGCTATGCGGGCGATATCGCGGATAAATACGGATTGTCATATAATCGAATTATGCAAAGGATCAATAATCACGGATCCGGAAAGTGTGATCAACATGAATAACAGATTTCTTGAGCTTCTCGAAAAGGATTGCCGCCTTTCCTCTGCCGATCTTGCTGTTATGCTCGGTAAGGAGGAGGGAGATATCCGTCGGCTGATTGAGGATTATGAATCTGCCGGCGTTATTCTCGGATACAAGGCAATTATTGACTGGGACAAAACCGAGGATGAGCATGTCAATGCCCTGATTGAACTCCGGGTATCTCCGCAGCCGGATCGCGGCTTCGATAAAATCGCGGATAAAATCTGCAATTATCCGGAGGTGGATGCTCTCTATCTGATGTCCGGCGGATATGACTTCATGGTTCTTCTTGAGGGAAAAACCATGAAGGAGATTGCCTACTTTGTTGCCCAAAAGCTTGCTCCGTTGGATTCCGTAATTACAACTGCGACGCATTTTGTTCTGCGGAAGTATAAAGACAAAGGGGTAGTATATGCTCCGGTAAAGGTTGACGAGAGGAGCAATTGCCTGTAATGTTTGACTGTTCCAAGGTGATCTCTTCCCGCTGTGCCGCGCTCCAGCCGTCGGGGATCCGGAAGTTTTTTGATTTGATGGAGGGGATGCCGGACGTGGTATCCCTGACCATCGGACAGCCCGATTTTGTAACGCCTTGGCGGATACGCGAAGCCGGTATTGAATCAATTGAATGCGGTAAAACCTATTATACCTCCAATGCGGGTGCCCCCCGGCTCCGTGAAGCCATTTCCCGCTATCTTCTCAATTCCTTCTCCCTGCAATATGATCCGCAGCATGAAATAATCGTCACAATCGGCGGAAGTGAAGCCGTTGACCTCGCAATCCGTGCCCTGATTAATCCCGGTGACGAAGTCATCGTACATTTTCCCAATTTTGTGTGCTATCAGCCGCTTGTTGAGCTTTGCGGCGGCACGGTTGTTCCGATTCTGACAACGGCGGCTGAGGATTTCAAGGTGACACCCGAAAAACTGCGTGCTGCCATTACACCCAGAACCAAGCTTCTTGTCCTCTCCTATCCGAACAATCCGACGGGAGGCATTATGAATCGCGAGGATCTTGAGGGGATTGCGGATATTATCCGCAAAACGGATATCATGGTTCTCGCGGATGAAATCTATGCCGAGTTGACCTATGACGGCAAGCATTGCTCTTTGGCTTCTCTTCCGAGAATGCGGGAGCATGTGATTACAGTCAGCGGCTTTTCAAAGGCTTTTGCCATGACCGGCTGGCGGCTCGGCTATCTTTGTGCTCCCGCACCCGTTGCCGCTGAGGTCTATAAAATTCATCAATACGGGATTATGTGCGCGCCTACCGCTTCCCAGTTTGCGGGCATTGAGGCGATGGAAAACGGACTTCATTATAAGGATGATATGGTGGCCGAGTATAATATGCGCCGTCGCATCACCGTTTCCGAGCTTGAAAAGATCGGATTGCCCTGCTATGTTCCTCACGGGGCGTTTTACGTTTTCCCGGATATTACCGTGTCGGGACTCAGCAGTGAAGCGTTTGCGGAAAAGCTCCTTTATGATTATCATTGCGGCGTGGTTCCCGGTTCTGCATTCGGTCCGGGGGGAGAGGGCTTTGTACGCATTTCCTATGCTTATTCCGTCAATCATATCAAAGAAGGTATTCAGAGAATCGGGAAGATGCTTTCCGATTTACGGAGTTGATTATGGTTCGGTTTTTGATTCATTGTTTCACACGCGGCAGTTCCGATGAAAACAGGATCCGTTCCGTTACCGGATATGTCTGCGGTGCCGTGGGTATTTTCCTTAATATTGTCTTGTTTTGTGCCAAGCTGGCGGTCGGTATGCTTACCGGTTCGATTTCCATTACGGCAGACGCATTCAACAACCTCTCTGATGCCGGCAGCAGCGCCATGACGCTTTTCGGCTTTCTGTGGGCAGGGAAGCGCGCCGATGCGGAGCATCCGTTCGGTCACGGAAGGATTGAGTATCTCAGCGGCATTCTGATCTCTGTTTTAATTATTCTTGTCGGCGGGGAGCTGTTTTTATCCTCTGTCAAAAAGATTTTTTCTCCGGAAGAATCCACATTCAGCGTATATGTTCTGATTGTTTTGCTTTGCTCCATCCTGGTTAAGCTCTATATGTATTTCTATAACCGCTCCTGCGGAAAGAAAATTCATTCCGAAACATTACTTGCCGCTGCTGCCGACAGCCGAGGCGACTGTATTGCAACGCTGGCCGTTCTTCTTTGTGCTCTTATTTCCTACTTTACTTCCGTTAATCTGGATGCTTATGTCGGTGTTGCCGTATCGGTTCTGATTCTCGTTTCCGGCATTCGCAGTGCATCTGAGACGGCAAGTCCGCTCCTTGGAAAAGCACCTGACCCGGCGTTTGTGTCCCGCGTTATTGAGATTCTTCAAGATTCTCCCGCTACAGAGGGATATCATGATATGGTCGTTCACGATTACGGCCCCTCCAAGCGATTTCTTTCGCTTCACATGGAGGTGGATGGATCCAAAAACATCTATACTCTTCATGATGAGGTTGACCTTGTGGAACGGAGAATCTCACAGGAGCTTGGCTGTGAGGCGGTGATTCATATGGATCCGATTGATCTGTCTAATCCTACGCTTGCCATGATATCGGAAAAACTTCACGAGAAGGCGCGGGAATATCCCGGTGCGACAGTGCATGATATCCGTATGGTTCCTGGCGTATCACACACTAATATTATTTTTGATCTTTCCCTCACTCCGGAGCTGTTTTCCCGCCATACAGAGCTTGAGGACTCTTTCTCCGCTTTTGCCCGTGAAATCAGCCCGGCTTACTGCACGGTTATCCAGTCTGAAATCAGTTATACCGACGCTTTGGCAAAGTAATTCTTTTTCAAACAGTCATATCCTCTTTTTCCGTTTCATAGGATGTTGTGAGAAACGGGAAAAGGGGATATTTCTATATGATTAACGCGGAGATTTATACCGATATAGCAAAACGGACAAACGGCGAGCTTTTTGTCGGCGTGGTCGGACCGGTAAGAACCGGAAAGTCGACCTTTATTAAACGGTTTGCGGAGCAGATGATGCTCCCGCATATTGAAAACGAGTACGATGCACAGCGCACCCGGGATGAGTTGCCGCAGAGTGCCGCAGGTCGTACGGTCATGACGGCGGAGCCGAAGTTTATCCCCGATGAAGCGGTTGAGGTTTCCTTCGGTGACTCCGCGAAATTAAAAATGCGCCTCGTTGACTGCGTTGGGTATCTTGTGCCCGGAGCAGCCGGTCATACCGAAAACGGAGAACCGCGCATGGTTCATACTCCATGGCAAACTGAACCGATGCCCTTTGAGGCAGCGGCTGAAGAGGGAACACGCCGCGTGATCCGGGAACACAGTACGGTTGCCATGCTGGTGACTACAGATGGTAGCTTCGGGGAGCTGCCTCGGGAAGCTTTTGCCGAAGCGGAGGCAAGAATCGCTTCCGAGCTCGCCGGTCTGGGAAAACCTTTCTGTGTGATTCTGAACAGCGCCGATCCGGAAAGCGATGAAGCCGGCCAGCTTGCCGTTAAACTGGAAAAGCAGTACGGTGCCCCTGTTGCGCTTGTAGATTGCAGCGCTCTTGATGCGGAAGATATCGATCATATTCTGTATATGCTTCTGGATGAATTCCCTGTAAAAGAGCTTACGGTTTCCCTTCCGGGATGGATGCGCTATCTTCCCGACGGACATCCTCTGGTTTCTTCCTTCTTGGACACAATCCGAACCTGTGCAGAGGAGATCGGAAGGATGGGGGATATCAAAACCGTCATGGATCACGCAAAGATGAACCCGGATATTGCGGATTCCCGGATTGACCGGATTGATTATGCATCCGGGTGTGCAAAAGTTGCGCTTCAGCCTGACGGTTCTTCCTATTATACGGCAATCCGTGAGTTGACGGGACTTGAAATAGCCGGGGAGGAAGAGCTGTTCCCGATGATCTGCGAACTTGCAAAAATCAAAAAACAATACGATCAGGTCGCGGATGCCCTTCGGGAGGTCAATGAAAAAGGATACGGAATCGTTATGCCTGATATCTCCGAACTCAAACTTGAAGAGCCTGAGATTGTACGGCAGGCAGGCGGATACGGCGTGCGACTTCGTGCTTCCGCCCGATCGGTACATATGATCAAAGCAAATATTGAGACAGAGATCAATCCGATCGTCGGCACAGAACAGCAATCAGAGGAGCTGATCGGGTATCTGACAAAGGAGTTTTCGGAAAATCCGACAAAAATCTGGGATACCAATCTGCTTGGTAAAAGTCTTTACGATCTTGTAAACGATGGACTTCGGGCAAAACTGCAGAACATGCCGGATGAGAGCCGTGCCAAGCTTTCCGATACGCTGGAGCGGATTATCAATGAGGGCAGCGGCGGGCTGATTTGTATTATTCTTTGATCTCCGAATAACAGAGACGGACTGCGGCATGAAAAAGCCGCAGTCCTTTTTTGAAAAATCGATTCATCCCTTAACCGCGCCGGCAATCACACCCCGAATAATGTGCTTTTGACTGATCAGGTAAAAGACGATGATCGGAATAATTGCC
>JAXFQY010000008.1:0-3963 GCA_034178705.1 Eubacteriales bacterium
CCGCCTCGTGCGCGCGCTCTGGAGCACCCTCCACATCGAAGAAAAATTCGCGGGTTTCGACGATTTTTATCCCATCAACGACTGCAATGCCGAGCTGCCACGGCTCATTGGTTCCGCCGTTCTCATACCCCGTCGTCTCAAAATCTATGGCTACGAACTCCATTTATTGGTATTATAGCAAAATATTTGTTCACAAAGAACCCTCCTACACCGATTCCAACCCACATTTTACTCCGATATATTGCAATATTTCTCTATTTTCGCGATTGTTGATAACTTGTTCGCAGCCCTGTTAATTCTTTCCACGTTCGCGAGACGCCCCTCATCGGGCACGTCCGCCCCCTCATCAAACCGTACGTGCAGATTTCCCGCTTACGGCTTCCCGTGTGAAACTGTCATTGCCGATACCTCTTGCATGTCAGTGAAATCAGTCCCATATGCTTAACCCGACTTTCAGCTAACAAGTTCTGCCAAGCTTGTCTTGGCGTACACGAATTTAGGTTGAATAAAGAGATTTTACATCATTCCAGGGCAAAAGCCAAACCACGAAATAAACAGAAGACGCAGAAGAAAAACCTCTGCGTCCTCTGCAATCTCTGCGGGAGAAATCATCCACTTCCAAGAGATAATCCTCGACCGTCACATCATCGCCGTAGACATTAACATTGGAACACAATTACCACCAATCATCATGGGCATATCTTACATCATCCCAAAGGATATTCACATTCCCTTTTATATCAATCTCCATTGGAATAAGGAAATCAAGATCGATCCACTCATCGTCTCCCGGTTCATCAAGATGCTTCATGTAAACCGGCAAAAGCACGCTAAAAACTCCCGAAGTCTCGTCATAACCAGTTACAATCAGTTGCGAGGTGCACTTGGTAATCTTTAAAGTCCTTTGATCTTCAAAATCATCAAAAGCAAACGATGCAACCACTGTGTTGCGCCCCGCAGAAAACGACAAAGACAATTCTCCATAAATATCGTACTCTTCATCGGCATAAGCCATGTTATATGCAGTAGTCTTTGCAACCTTAGGAAGCGAGATCCCTTTAACATTCCAAAGATTTCTCCAGCCACAGAATTCCCTTACAAACGGCATATCTTGACCATTGTTTTCATCACCCAACAATTCCCCTTCAATTCTTGCGCAATGAGTATTCTCATATTCATCATATATAACGGCGAAGGAAAGTTCGCCTCGCTCATCCCAGCCATTTCCATCCTTAACTGAATAGTCGGCAAAGAATTCATACCTATTTTCCTCCACATTTACCAAAGCCGCCGTAAACGACTGCGTCTCATGTGCTTTGACGAATTTACCGGTCACTTTTCCTGTTTTAGTGACAGAAACAGTAAAACGACCTATAGCTTCCCAATCACTGCCACGTCCTTTATTATAATTAGAATAATTATACCACCCACTTTCATTAAAACACCCCTCAAACATCCCCACAACCCAATCGGGCAAGGATTTTATTTCAACCGTAATAGTCGAAACATACTTCGCCTTGCCGTCGGTGACGGTGAGCGTTACTGTATAAGTCCCAGCTCTTGTAGCGACGCCGGTAATCTTGCCGTTCGCAGCATCATACTTAAGCCCCGCAGGAAGTCCAGAAACTGCCAGTTTCGCCATTCCAGAATTCAATGCAAGGCTCGGCAAAAACTCTTCTATATTTGAAATACCAACCGAAATAGAATACTTTTCGCCCACTCCATTATAAAGCCCATCGATGAAATAATCATTTGCACCCGTCAAATTAGAAACTGAAATAGTAAACTTCTTTTCAATCGCTTTTTTAATCGTTTGGTTCGTAAGCTTAACTGTTACCGTGTAGAGACCGGGAGCGGTAGGCATACCTGTAATCATATTTGTTTTCGCATCGAACTTAAGACCCTTAGGCAGCCCGCTTACCGATGCCTTGGGAAGCGAAAGCGAATCTATCTCAAGCTTAACATCAACTTCGCCGTCTGCATAGAACACATTATCATCCGCATTTGCAGTAATCCACTCGCCTTCGACATAAAGATCAAGTATGTTATCTTCCGCAATAGGAGCAAATACCGCTTTAAGCTCCGTGTCGCTATCGGTCATGACATACGAAAGCGTGGGATTACGGTAATCCTCTGCTCCATAGAACCAGTCGTCATTGGCGACATCCCACCACCCGGCAAAAACAAAGCCCTTGTTCGCAGTAGCCTTAAGCGAAACCTTCTTGCCTTCAGCAAAGATACCGCCTCCGGAAACCTTGCCAGGAATGACACTCGTATCAGTCTCTTCATCATACCAATCCTGAACCGCAAGCTTAAGCATCTTCTCGCTCTCTTTACGGACAACGATGACAGCGGAACTGGTAGAGGTTTTCTTAGAAGCGGTTGTAGCTGTAACTTCAACCGTATAGACACCGCTCTTCGTAGGAGTTCCGTAGATAGTATTCGCGTCATGAAGAAGTTCCCCATCGCGATTGTAAATTGTCTTGGCCGTGTACTTAAGTCCGGAAGGCAAGCCCTTGAATTTAAGCGTCGCGAGAGAGCCGCTCACAACCTCAACATAAATATCACTAATCTCTTCGCCTGTTGTGTACTCAGAGTCCATTTCAAGCCCAACTTCAACCCAATCCTCGGAGGCAGGAATGAACACCGCCTCAAGCTCGACATCGCTATCGGTCATGACATACGAAAGCGTGGGATTACGGTAATCCTCTGCTCCATAGAACCAGTCGTCATTGGCGACATCCCACCACCCGGCGAAAACAAAGCCCTTGTTCGCGGTAGCCTTAAGCGAAACCTTCTTGCCTTCAGCAAAGATACCGCCTCCGGAGACCTTGCCAGGAATGACACTCGTATCAGTCTCTTCATCATACCAATCCTTAACCGCAAGCTTAACCATCTTCTCGTTCTCTTTACGGACAACGATGACAGCGGAACTGGTAGAGATTTTCTTAGAAGCGGTTGTTGCGGTAACCGTTATTGCATAAACGCCACTCTTCTTGGGTGTGCCGTAAATACAGTTCGGCATATGGCCATCAATAGGTTTATCCGTAAACTTCAGACCCGATGGCAAGCCTTTTACTTTAATCGTTGTGAGTGAACCGCAGTCTACCCCAATGTAAATATCATCAATCTCTTCGCCCGTCGTATATTCAGAGTCCATTTCCACCCACACATCTACCCAATCTTCCTCAACTGGCATGAAATACGCGACAAAAGTTGGATTTTCGTCATACTCATTTACAACATACGAAAATGTTGGATTTCTAAAATAATCAACCCCATTCATAGGCACCATTACATTTGCATCCCAACCCGCAAACACATAACCATTGTTCGCGGTCGCCTTGAGCGTCAGCTTCGTCCCCGCCTTCGCCGTCTTACCGCCCGTCACCTTGCCCATCGCCTCGCAACCTTCGGCAACTACTGCGGAAACCGTTGTTGACCCATCATAAACCCATTGCGCATAATATGTAACATCACTTGTTACTTTGGTATTAGCCGAAATTTTAGTACCTCCTTGAGGCACAGTATACCAGCCTTCAAAATCATAGCCATCACGGATTGGAACAGGCAATTCACCAAGCGTTCTATTCGAACTAACAATGCGAAGCGTTGATTTCGATACTTCACCGTAATTGTGACAAAACTGCACATAACAAGAGACGCCGTCTCGCATCTCGTCAACATACGTCAACAAATCTTCAACTTTTTTAGGGTACATCCTTTCTCCATTAACCTCTTCTCCATACCATCTCACGCGTTCTATCAAAGTGCCATCCGCTTTTCGCCAGCGCAAATAAATTAATGGCCACGTTATTCCCAATGGCATATCAGTCATAGACTTCGCGGCTGCTTGATAATTTAAATCTGAAATCAACTCATCTCTATCTTTAAAATAAGCATTATAAAGAAAAGCATCGGTAGGTAAAACGATTGTAGGATCAATCAGCAAATTATTTCTAC
>JAXFQY010000031.1:0-12360 GCA_034178705.1 Eubacteriales bacterium
ACATCGTTGGATGTTGTCGATCTGGTACTTGGAGGTAATTGAAATGTCGGTAAAATATGATTCGTTTATAGAACTGACCCCAGGCTATGAATCTGTCGTTGATATTTCTTCGGACAGTAGAAATGCCGACTTTTGGAGCAGGTATATCGTTAATGACGATATGGTTACCGCTGTAAGGTTACTTTCCAAGTCTCTTCGTCCGGACGATCCCGCCGAAGACGTATGGCACTACTGGATTAAGGGCTCTTACGGTACTGGTAAAACGTACTCTGCTATTGTAATAAAGCACCTTCTTCAAGACGACTATTCCCTTGTTGAGAATTTTCTCACCAAGAATAAGCTTTTTGCTGATGTGAAGGACAAGTTTCTCAGCGTCAGAAAAAAAGGCCCGTTTTATGTGAAATTCCGCAGCGGTGAATGCAAGCAGCTTGATACGTCGAACAAATTTCTGTTCCAAATTGAAAAATCGGTCCGTGACATTTTGGCCGAGAACGGTTTTTCGTACACGGGCAAAAATTCTCTTGTTGAGTCTGTTCAAAAGACTGTGAAGAGTTTCAAACCGACGCTCGCTCAGTATTTTGATAATGGCGAATTCCCGGAGTATTGGAGCACCTACGATTCATTTGAAGATTTTTACTCCGATGTTGAAAACGGCGATATTACCGCTTGCTCCAGCGCACAGGAAATCCTGCAGTCTATGAATATCGGCCTTGCAACTGACCTTGACACCTTCAAAGCATGGATTAAAGACGTATTTGACGGTAACCAGGTTCTTGCTAAGACTGGTATGTTTATCATTTGGGACGAATTTACAGAGTATATTCGCAGCAATGATCTTGACATTATTCAGCAGCTTTCTCTCTTCTCGAAAGAAGTGCCGTTTTTCATCATTTATGTTATGCACGAATACCCCGGCGTTTTCTCTGAAAATGTTACGGCCGGGCTTGGAAAAGCAGATGCTCGATTCCATAAAATCGATGTATCTCTTAGTGAGAAAACCACGCTGAAACTGATCGGTGAAAGTATAATTACTCGCGATGGCATGAAGGATAATTGGGCCGACATATGTGACGACCTTTATTCTTCCATCAGCGGCAGTGTTCACGCCTTTATGGGCGATCCTGGTTCCGATCTCGATTCCAACACACTTAAGAAAATTTTCCCGATTCATCCTATGACTGTCAACTTGGTGTCCAAGGTGGCGGGCCTTGCTGCGTCTAACAGAAGTATTTTTGAATTCTTAAAGAGCAACGGCGATGACGGATTCCGTGCTTATATTCACAACAACGGCCAGTTTGACTGGAAGTGGGTTACCCCGGATTATCTGTGGGAATACTTCTTTGTTAACAATTTCGGCGGCAAAAAGACGCTTACAAAAATGGCCGAGGATGCTCTTAAGCATTACACAAAAGTTAAGAGCCAGATCAGCGACGAGCGTATGCTGCGCGTCTTTAAAGGCGCTATGCTCCTGCTTGCTACTATCGGTTCTGGACATAGCCTCAAAAAATCAAAAGGTTCCAAAGGAATCCAGGCTACCGAAAAGACTCTTTGCGATTGCTTCTGCGGCATGCTGACCAAGGACGAAGTGAGCAGCTATCTGAAAATTCTCAGCGCCTATCCTCTGAATGTTTTAGTGCTCGCTCCCGACATTCACGAAGGAGCAAGAATCGAGCTCCCGTACTCAGGAACGGGCGGAGAGCTTGACGCTGAAATAGAGCGTTTGAAAAAAGACAATTCCCCGGCGAAAATGTTCAACGCAGACTCTGCTGTAGGTTCTGTATTGAAGAAGCAGTTTGTACCCGATGAAAAAGCTGTCGTTAAGCGCTTAATTACGGATACTTGCTGGGGAACGACGCAACAGTTGAATTATAAATTTGCAGAACTGCAGAAGAATGTGGCAAAGACCTACCATAAATTCGGCCTTTTAATTGTTGCTGTTCCCAGCGTTGAAGAAATCGACAAAATTAAAACGACCGTTTCCTCACTTCTTTCTGGCGACGATACCCACAGAGTTTTGGTGTGCGTCATGCGTTACCCCATGCCGGAGGATATGTTCAAGAACTGGTACGAACTGGTCGCAAATGCTCTTCTGGCGCAGAAGTCTGCTAATACAGTAAACGCCAACTCTTATCAGACCCAAGCAACCGATCTAATCGGCAACTGGGTCAGCACTGCTCTCGGAAAAGATATGGAGCTGTTTTATGGCGATACATCCTCTCATGTATACACCAATAAAAAGGTCATTTCGGATTTTGAGAAAATCGTGTTCAAAGTGTTCCCGGCAGCACCCGAGGCTGTAATTCGGAAAATTACGTTGTATAAGTCTGCAGCGCTGGCTCCGGCATACTATGGAGTATCGAAAACAACACTCGAGACAAAGAGCGCGGCTAACGATAAGCAGAAAAACTTCAACCAGCAATGGCAAGACTGTGTTGACGTTTTAAGAGATAACGACGAAAACGTCTGGGACTGCAATTCTATTGAAGAAATCATCGCAATGAGCGAGACGAAGGTCGGCCGCAGCATGGCTGCCCTGTGTGCTCATCTGAACAAAGCACTTACTTCCGGTACGGTTCTGCTTTCTGATCTTTGGGACAGTATGCAACAGGAGCTGGGTTACTATGATACTGGTGTTTGTTGTTATCTCATCGGTTTTGCGATGCATTTCTATATCGGAAAATTCACCTGGTTTGATGGGAACAACGCCCATAAGCTTGATGAAGATACCATCCCGATGATGATCGTTAGTATGCTGACCGGGAAAGCTGCTGGAATGAAGCTCTCAAGTGAGAGTGACGTCGAAAAGCGCTTCAAGGATATTACAAGACGCGTGTTCGGCCTTTCAACTGACGAGGTTGGCGATATTTACGATTGCCGGAAGAACGTCAAAATACATACCACTAAAAATGGATACCCCATCTGGGCATTGAAATATCTTGACGATGCTGATTATTCCGGCATCAAGGGTGAAATTTGCGATCTTGTCGATCTGTATGTCAATTACATCCTCGAAAACGGGAATCAAGCCGATGTGCTCGAAGATATCGTTTCTCAGTTTAAGAATAATCCGAAAGCCTATGTCATGGTATTAAGCACACTTCTGAAGGACAAGAGCAAACTCGTACTTGGCATGAAGAATTTCGTTTATGCAAAAGCCCCGGAAGCAAAAAGTGTATGCGATAAATACGGCTTCTCAATGGATACGCTTTTCAATATGCTGAGTAAAAACCTCGAAGAAGAAAAGTGGCAGTGGCGTGAGCAGGAGGTTGCAGAGACCGCCGGAAAGCTTGTGCTGGATTTGACGCTTGTCGGGGTTGTTAATAAGGTCCTCGGAGGAAGCGCTGAATCGGTCGAGAAGGTTAAAGACACTCTCGCAAACTACCTCGATTATATCCGAATCCCTGGGTGTGTATACGCGGCCCTCTCTTTTGATTGGGCACCGACCGTTCAGACTTTACATGATATCTCGGCCAATAAGTGGGTTGGCTATTCAACCGAGGAAAAGCAAACCGTTATAGTCAAGCTTGAAAAGTACATGGCCGAAGCGATTGATAACATCGCTCATCCTTTGGGTATCTTAAAAGACTACATTGCAAAGCATGGCCTTGGTAGTTTCTCTGACGAAGAATATGCGGATATTCTCCAAGCACTGCCGAAAGAACCCTATTCTCAAACCGAGCACAGCTTCAAGGTAAACATTCATAACAAGATAAGCGCTCTGGCTTATACAAAAAAAGTCAAGGAGCTCGTGTCGAAGTGGCAAGTGAAGACGGCAACTAACAGCGTGTCCGAATGGATGACCGCTCATATTATGCCGATAGCTTGGGTGCTGCCGCAGTACAATAGCGTTTTTGCTGTGCTATCCGCCCTCGATAGAAACGAGCGCGTCGACGTTGTTCTTCTGGAAAATGCAATAGCTGATCTGGATGCTGCTGATTTGTCGCTGCTTGAAGATTCAAGCGAAATTGACAAATGCTTTATTCAGAATGTTGCATCCGAAAAATACTTCGGCCTGTTGTTGCCTCATGTATCTGCTGTTAAGGCTAAGATTCAAAGTGGCGGATACCAGGACTATACGGGTTGGGGCAGCAACATCGTAAACATCAGAAAAATTGTTGAAAAATATATCCGTTACGATTTGAAGTCCGAAGTCAGTGACAAAGCGAAGAAAAAGGTTGATTCTATGAATGATGTCGCTCAGCTTAAAGAGAAACTCAATAAGCTGATCGAGCAAAGCCCCGAAGCCTGCCTGCTTCTTCTTGATGACTAACAGTAAGGGAGGTCCCGCTCGATGAAAATCAAGCAAAAGTCATTCCAAGAGATTAAGAATTATATCACTGATGATGTTGTAGAAAGCCGCATTATTGCCCGGGTTTTCTTCGTAAACAATATCAGTTCTTACTATTCCTTGATCGATTATTTGTCGGAAAAGGCGGATATCACTATCCGTCTTTCTGACGACGCTTTTTGCAAAGGGGACGATACGGTTCTTGACATTACAGCGATTGCGTCTTTCCTCGAAGAGAACAAGGATAAAGACATCTTAATCCCGCATCTTGGCGAATATCTGAGAACCGGAGAAATGACTGAGCGGAATGTAGCGGGACTTTATACCATCCTCAATCGTCATGTTCACTCGACAAAACGGGTTTGGATTCCGATGTTTTTGTCAACCGGACTGTTCCAGTCTATTGTTGGATCGCTTGACGAAGAAAGGTTTGAAAATTCAATTTTTGAACTGACGGATTCCCCGGTCGAGTTCTCAACTACGGTTTTTTCAAAAGCATTTGCAAAGCAACCTGGTATGGTTGATGCGGTCGGCCTCAAGGCCTGGTTCCGTCTTTGGGATGATGCCAAAGTAAAAACGGGTATGTCTTTTGCAACACGCCAAATCAAGCAAATCTCACCGACTAATGGTGATTACTCTTTGTCGCTGGTAACCGATCCCTTTGATTATGTTTGCAGATCAATAAATGATTGCAATGCAAAATTGATGAGAGAACTCGGAACGGAGCAACAGTGGGCGTCTATCATTCCTTATGTGAAAAATGGGATTACTATTTCGCAGGTAATAGAAAAAGCTCTAAATATGTTGGCCTTTGATCCGGCACAGGTTCTCGGCAATTGGCAGAGTGCCTCAAGCACTACAAAATGGTGCTTCTTATTATGGTACCGACTTGGCCTCAACCAGAAAAGCGATTACGTTTCCTATGCGGTTTCAAAAGCACAAAAGGATTCTGACGTAATTATGTGCCTCGAATCTGCAATTATTGATTGCGTATCGAACACGAATTTTGATGAGTGGCTGGATCAGCGGCAGCAGATACTTCGTGGCATGGGCATTTCGAAGTTCCACGAGCAGTTTTGGTCGAAGTTTGACCAGATAGTTGACACCAGAGCTAAACTGAAAATACTCACGGGGGCTACACACGAAGAACGCACAAAGATAATCGAAATTGTATCCACGGCATTAAGCGCCGGACAGTCTATATCTTCGTTTAGCACCATTTTGAAAACAAAGTATCCCGATTTGCTTCTGTACTTAGCCGAACCCAGCCGAGAGTGGATGCCGGACGAGTTGGCCGCTTATATTGCAAAATATAAGTTCTGTAAAATATCGGATAAATTCGACCTTTCTATTTCGGCCGCTGCGGCAGAGATAAACCCGTTTGATTTCGATACCAGAGGGTCCATATTATACGGCATAAAAAATACTTCAAATGCTTATTTTATTTGGATAGACGGCCTTGGTGTGGAATGGATTGATATGCTTCTTACTAAGGTAAAAGCACAGAAGCCGGAGATACCTACTCCCTCAGTAAAAATCGGCACAGCAATACTGCCGACTATTACAAAAATCAACATGGAAAAGGCAGACCCCGATACCATTTCTGAAAAGAAGTTTGATGAGCTCGATTCCTTAAGCCACATTAAGGATAAAAGCGATTGTAATTACTGCTCAATCGTTGCAAAGCAGTACGAACTTATGGACAAGATCGCCGCAAAGATCTGTAGCGCATTTGACGCAAACCCGGATAAAGATATTGTTATTACTGCAGACCACGGAATGAGCCGTATGGCCGCAAAAGGCTTCCATTTAACCCAGGGTGTCAATGCTCCTTCTTCAAGCTCGGTTTGCAACATGGGCAGGTATTGCGAGTTCGCCGACGGAGTACAATTGCCGACGATAACAAATACGGTAAAAGGCGATAATGTGGTTGCCTTTAAAACCCATAACCACTTTACCGTGTCTGGAAATGCACCCGGCGAGCTCCACGGCGGTGCCGCCCCGGAAGAGCTGCTTGTTCCGATTATCGTGTATAAAAGAACTCCGAAGAAGCAAAAACAAGTCAAAACCGGAAC
The DNA here is from genome assembly GCA_034178705.1 of Eubacteriales bacterium. GTDB lineage: Bacteria > Bacillota > Clostridia > Oscillospirales > CAG-272 > RUG12395. The sequence continues at coordinate 6,364 of JAXFQY010000031.1, forward strand.
ATATTCTATTCCTTCACATGAAATATATCTTGACGCAGACAGAATGGCTAATGTTGCGATTAACTCTAAAGGCGATGTTGATAGCATAAGTGTTATGTATGGCGGATCTTCTTTCCAGGGATTCTCTCAAGACAAAGAACACTGGTCTGTAGCTATTCCAGGGCTAATTGTTGATCACGATTACTCGATAAAAGTCTACATCAACAATACCTATTCAAACAGTGAAGAAACCATTCACATAAAGAGAAAAGGACTCGTCGTTGACGACGATTTATAAGAGGAAAATTATGAAGGCAAAAAAAGTGCTGTGTGTGGATTGTCACAGCGACCTTTCAAAAGACGAAATAGCGCTGAATAAGAAACTGAAATCGCCGGACACGGAAGAGTTCCAATGTCTCGAGTGTATGAGTGTTTCCTTTGGGTGCGACGTAGATGATTTGCAAACAAAAATCGAAGAATTCAAAGAGCAGGGTTGCAATTTGTTTATCTGATTGAGGTGAAATTCATGTTAGAAGAAAAAGTAAAGAGCGTCTTCTCAGACATGGTGGTTCTCAAAGACCCCAAACGTTCGGAATTCTTTTCCAATCTGAGTATGCCGTCTTATATGAGAGACTGGCTTGTCATGAAGTTTTCTGACAATCAAGGTAAAATCGATTACGATAGCACCTTGGAGTATATTAAGAAATTCATACCAGACCGTGACGCATTCCAGGTAATTAAGTATCGTTTGATGCAAGGTAGTACCGAAAAGCTTCTTGCAAGAGTGCGACTTGACGTTAATCTAAAAAAAGGCGTAGTACAATTTGAATTACCAGACTTTGGGGGCGCCCGGGGTGGAGCTTCGGGTATAGTATCTGACGAGGTGCTTGAAAAGTATGCTGATGTTCTTCTTCGTGAAAGTGAGAACTGGGGCATAATTGAACTTGCACTTGGCAGTACGTTGAGCCTGGAAGACGACTTCGATTTCGGCTCCAGCGCTTCTTCCGGGGGCTCGAAGTTTTATGAAAAGCTGTTCGGAAAAAAAACAGCAACATGAAGAAGTAAATGATCGACCGAGCTATAAACCCACGGAAATATATCTTAGTGGGTATAAGCCGTTTTGCCCTTATCGTGTCGATCTTGATTTTTACAAAGAAGCGAGAAAAAGCTTTAACGTTCATGAATGGATCGACGTAATCGTATCCGCTGTAGACTATAATCCCAATGGATATACTGATGACGAGGGCAATGTTAGCGAAGAGAAAAAGTTATTCTTCTTGCGCAGACTTCTGCCTTTTATCGAAAAAAGAGTAAACCTAATCGAACTTGCCCCGAAAGGCACCGGAAAAAGCTATGTATACGAAAAGATCAGTAAACGTGGCTGGCTGATAAGTGGCGGTACCGTTTCTCGTGCATCGCTAATCTACGACAATGCGAAGAAGACGGGCGGCCTTTTGACAAGGTTTGATTATGTCGGCTTTGATGAAGTACAGTCCATCACCTTTGAGCAGCCGGGCCAGATTCAACAAGCTCTTAAGCACTACATGGAGTTCGGCGAAATTAAGGGATTTGATGCACAAATGGCTACCGACGCTGGAGTAATTGTACTTGGTAATATCGACGCAGAGCGTTTTGATATAAACAAGAACATGGTAGAGCACATCAGCGAAGTGTTCGGCGAGTCCGCTACACTCGACCGATTCCACGGCTTTATCCCCGGATGGGAGATTCCGCGCTTGAACCAGGATTTAATTGCAAATGGATGGGCGATCAATACTGAATATTTTGCTGAAGTTCTCCATGCACTTCGTGATGATTTGTCATACTCCGCTCTTGTTGATTCTTGTCTTGATATACCTCCGAAGGCAGATAAGCGCGATATGACCGCTATTAAACGGTTGTGCACAGCTTTTGTAAAACTCCTTTATCCGAATGCACAGCATAAGGATGACATCCCGGGAGATGAGTTTGTTAAATACTGCCTTGAGCCTGCAAAAGAAATGCGTGCTGTAATTAAGAAGCAGCTCTGCATTATCGACCCGAAAGAGTTTGATGTCCCTGGTAAAAACACTATCCCGGATGTTCAATATAGGTGGTGAAAAACATGAAGCAGCGTATATACGCAGATAATGCTGCAACGACAAAACTTGATAGCACAGCATTCGACGAAATGCGGCCGTACCTGCTCGAAAACTACGGGAACCCATCACAACCCTATGGGTTCGCAAAAGAGCCCCAGAAGGCCCTTAAAACGGCCAGAGAGCGCATTGCTCGGTGCATCAATGCTGACCCGGACGAAATATTCTTTACGTCCTGCGGAACTGAAAGCGACAACTGGGTTATAAAAGGTGTGGCGTTTTATCTTGGCAAAGGCCATACCACTATTACCAGCGAATTTGAGCATCACGCTGTCCTCAATTCTGCTGCAGCGATTGAACGGCTTGGATATCCGGTTGCGTATTTACGTCCGGATCATTCGGGCGTAATCAAACCGACAGAATTAGACAGAATAATTGCAAATACAACTGGACTGGTTTCCGTTATGCTCGCAAACAATGAAATAGGCACCATCCAGCCAATTAAGGAACTGGCCCAAATAGCGCATGAGCACGGTGCTTTGTTCCACACAGATGCCGTACAAGCTGTAGGCCATATTGAGATAGATGTAAAAGACCTCGGAGTTGATTTCTTGTCAGCGTCTGCACATAAATTCAACGGTCCCAAGGGCTGTGGATTTTTGTACATCAAGAAGGGCACCCAGATCAATCCTCTTCTTGATGGCGGTGCTCAAGAAAGTGAGCATCGTGCCGGAACCGAGAATGTGGCTTCAATTGTTGGTATGGCAAGGGCTTTAGAAGATAACTGTTCTTGTCTTCATGATAATACAGAACGTATCCTGGAAATGGAAAAAGCTCTGTTATCCGAATTAACTGCTGCTCACGTTCACTTTCATAGAAATGGTTGTGAGCCGCGTATACCCGGAAATATCAGCTTGTCTTTATCGGGAATAGAGGGTGAAGCTCTTTTGCACCGCCTTGATCTTCGGGGCATATGTGTTTCAACAGGTTCAGCCTGCGACAGCGTAAACACTCAAATTTCTCATGTACTAAGGGCAATAAGCCTTGATGAGAAGCTCGCAAAGGGCACTATCAGAATTTCTCTCGGTAAAAATAATACCGCAGAGGAAGCTGGTATCATCGGGAAAGAAATCGTAAAAATATTAAACGGCAGATAATCAATAATCCTACGATAGCCATAAATCCTACGATTGGGTATAAATCCTACGATAACCCATGAATCACACGGTAGCCTTGCCTGGGAAAAATAAAAAACGGGTCAGTTTTCCGGGATAAAAGATCCCAGAAAAAAGGCCCGAATAAAGCAAGAACCCGGGAAAGCCCTTGTATCAAGGGGTTTTCGGGTAAAAGAGAAGCACCGAAGTTTGTATCAAAACTTCGGTGCTTATTTGGTTGCGGAGGGAGGACTTGAACCTCCGACCTCCGGGTTATGAGCCCGACGAGCTACCAACTGCTCTACTCCGCGATATAAAATGGTACCGGATTGGTGCCGGTGACCGGACTCGAACCGGTACAGTATTGCTACCGGGAGATTTTAAGTCTCCTGTGTCTACCATTCCACCACACCGGCGGATGTCGGCATCAATTAGGATACCATACTGCACCGCTGATGTCAACCCCCAATTTCATATAAAATTGTATGACAGGATTCGCCGCATCTTTTACTTCCCTTTTGGAAAGAAAATTGGTATACTATGTAAAAATAAATGCAAAGAGGAGAATATCCCATGAAACGATATTGGATAGCAGCCCTGCTGGTGCTGGCGATGATGGCGGCACTGCTGACCGGCTGCGGCGAGAAAAAACAGGAGGAAGCAGAACCGGATGTTGTGCAGCCCCAGGTGCAGGAAGACCCGGACATGCTGGTGTGCAGCAACGGCAAAACAACGCTGCGTTTCCAGAAAGACGGGGACAGGTGGGTATGGTTCGATGACACGGATTTCCCCCTGGACCAAAGCTATGTGCAGGAGCTGTTGGATACGCTGCAGGGCTTAAGCGAGCTGACGCCCATTACGCCGGCAAAGGAGCTTTCAGAGTACGGTCTGGAGGCAGCTAAGGCGTATATCATGCTGCGCAACCCATCGGGCGATGAGTCCTTCATCTATTTGGGCAAGACGACGGACGACGGATGCTATATGTTTGACGGAACGGAGGAAAACGGCGTCTACCTTGCCCCTGCTTCCCTCATGAAGCAGATCAGCCGCAGTATCTATGATATGGCGCAGCTGCCCAATCTGCCCCGGCTGACCATGGAAACCATGACGGCGCTGGATGTTACCTACGGTGAAAAGGAGCAGCATTTCACGGTGAAAGACGGCGCGTGGTACAGCGAGGGCAAGGATGTTACGGAGAAAATGACGGCCGTGACGGAGGCGCTGAGCCAACTGGAGATCGCCTCTTGCGTGGACTACCGTCCTTCTTCCGACGCGGCGCGCATTTGCGGCCTGACAAAGGATGCCGCCGTATTGACCGTCAGCTACGGTGAGGACAGGACCTTTACGCTGTCCATCGGCTGGTATCGCAGTGGAGGAGGCTACTACGCCGCCGTCAATGATGATACCACGATCTACCTTCTGTCCACGAAGCTGGCAGAGCCGCTCAAGACGCTTGCCAAAGAAGGTCTGTAACGGCACATAACGACTTATAAACCCCGCTGAGGCTATTGCTTTCGGCGGGGTTTAGGTATAAAATGGGACAAAGTTTAGGGCAAAGGAGGGCGAGAGCATGCGCATACTGATTGTGGAGGACGAGGTGCGTTTGGCGGCCACGCTGGCGGCTCTGCTCCGCCGCCAGGGCTATGCGGCCGATATTTGCCACAATGGCGTTGACGGGCTGGACAGCGCCGCTTCCGGCATCTACGACCTGCTGATTCTGGACGCCATGCTGCCGGGCATGGACGGGTTTTCCCTGCTGCGGCATTTGCGCGATGGCGGCAGTGCGCTGCCCGTTTTGATGCTGACGGCACGCAGCGATGTGTCTGACCGGGTGCGGGGACTGGACTGCGGCGCCGATTACTATCTGACCAAGCCCTTTGAGCCGACGGAATTGCTGGCCTGTATCCGCTCCCTGCTGCGCCGGGGCGGCGACCATCGCAGTGACGACGGGCTTGCCTTCGGTGATCTGCGTCTGGAGCAGGGCACCTTTCTGCTCACCTGCGGCGAGCGCTCGGTGCGTCTGAGCCGCCGGGAATACGATTTGATGGAGCTGCTCATGCGCAGCGGTAAGATCATCGTCACCAAAGAGCAGCTTCTGCTGAAGGTCTGGGGCTACGACTCGGAGGCCGAGGATAATAATGTGGAGGTCTATGTGTCGTTTTTGCGGCGCAAGCTCAGCCATTTGCACTCTCAGGTACATATCAAGACCATTCGGCTGGTGGGGTATTGTCTGGAGGTGGCGGAATGATCGGAAAACTGCGCTGGAAGGTCGTGGGGCTGAATATGCTGTTTGCCGCCGCGGTGCTGCTGGCGGTGTTTGCCGGCGTGGTGCTCTCGGCCCGTACCAGTCTGCGCCAAAATACGGAAGAACAGCTCCGGCAGGCGCTCAGCGGCGCGATGTCGTACCAGCATAGCAGCCTGCCGTGCTTTGTGGCGGAGGTTTTTCCCAGCGGCACGGTGCGCATCTCCGGCAGTGAATACTATCAACTGGACGAGACGACCCTGCGCTCTGTGGTGCAGGAGTGCATGGCGCAAAGTGACGACGCCGGCGTACTGCCATCGTACCGCCTGCGCTATTTGCGCGAGACGGGCTTTTCCACGATCCGCATTGCCTTTACCGACAGCTCATTGGAGCAGGCCACGCTCCGCTCTCTGGTACTCACTTCGCTTTTGATCGGCCTTGCCGCGCTGGCGGTGCTGTTTGGCTGCAGCTATTTGCTCTCCGGCTTTGTCACGCGGCCCGTGGAAAATGCGTGGAGCGCACAAAGGCGTTTTTTGTCCGATGC
>JAXFQY010000071.1:0-26080 GCA_034178705.1 Eubacteriales bacterium
CATCGTAGGGCGGGGGCTTGCTCCCGCCGAAACAACCGGCATAGAATACACCGCGTTCGGAGAGATTGCAGAGAAGCAATTATTCTTGTTGGAAGACCGATATCCGTATCTTGCAGTTGACCAATTTGTGATTATGCCTAACCATATACACGCAATTATGATTTTGAACGGTGGAGCGGCGGGAGCAAGCCCCCGCCCTACGATCACAGATATCGTTTGTGCATATTTATCGAGCAGAAGACCCCGGCAGACCTTGAAAAATCTGCCGGGGCTTTCTATTTGTTTACTGCGGAGCAAATCTACGCTGTATAAGCTAACCTATTTATGAGGACGAACCGTTTGATGATTTCCCCGATAAGAACATCACGCTTTGGGGTGGCCTGTTTTTTCATTATGGAGGGGATCCGGTCAAAGACAGCAAATACAGGTATGGGGTAATTATTTGCCTTGATGGCAGGAACCGCTCATCGGGCAGTTTGCACATCCGCATCCACAGGAGGATTTTCCTCTTCTCTTGTTTTTTACCATACTGACAATGATGGCAACAACGATACCAATCAAAACCGCACAGATGATGATGGTAGCCATGTTTCCCAGAATCCATGCGAACATGTGATGCACCTCCAACTCATGCCTGCTTACTTTTTGACATCCACATTTTTGGTCAACTTGGTAGCTTCAGAATAACGCTTGAAGAACAGCATGTATACCATAACGGCGAGGACAGCGACGGCCGCAATCAGACCGATGATATGCAGATTTCCGGTGAATGCCGAACCGAACTGATAGATCATCAGGGAGATGGCATAGGCAAACACGCATTGATATCCGATGGCGAACCAAGTCCACTTTGCGGAGTTCATTTCCCGCTTGATAGCACCGATGGCTGCGAAGCAGGGAGCGCACAGCAGGTTGAACACCAGGAAGGAGTAAGCGGCAAGACGGGTCATACCCTCAAAATCAAGCACGCCGAACACGCCGACGACCTCTTCCTTGGCAACCAAGCCCATGATGGTGGCGATGGTCGCCTTGATGTTGCCGAAGCCAAGGGGTGCGAAGATCCAGCAGAGGGCACTACCGATGATGCCGAGCACACTGTTCTCCAGTTCCATCTCCGTGCTGAAGGTGAAGGAGCCGTCCATTACGCCGAAGCAGGAGCCTGCCCAGATGACGATAGAGGAAAGGAGAATAATTGTTCCGGCTTTCTTGATGAAGGACCAACCGCGCTCCCACATAGAGCGGAGGATATTGCCGACCGTCGGCCAGTGGTAAGCCGGAAGCTCCATAACAAAGGGAGCAGGATCGCCTGCAAACATTTTTGTTTTCTTCAGCATGATACCCGAAACAATGATAGCGGCAATACCGATAAAGTATGCGCTGGGAGCAACCCACCATGCACCACCGAACAATGCAGAAGCAATCAGGGCAATGATCGGGAGCTTTGCGCCGCAAGGGATAAAGGTCGTAGTCATAATCGTCATACGGCGGTCGCGTTCGTTTTCAATGGTACGGGACGCCATAATTCCGGGAACACCGCAACCGGTGCCGATGAGCATTGGAATAAAGGATTTACCGGAAAGACCGAACTTACGGAAGATACGGTCAAGCACAAAGGCAATACGAGCCATATATCCACAGGATTCCAGGAAAGCAAGGAGGATAAACAGTACAAGCATCTGAGGTACAAATCCGAGAACCGCACCGACACCGCCGATAATACCGTCAACCAGCAGGCTATTCAGCCATTCGGGGGTATTTGCGGCTTCCAGGCCATTTTCTGCCAGCACCGGGATCCCGGGCACCCATACGCCGTATGCAGACGGATCCGGCACGCCCTCAGCTTCTTCTCCGAGAGCGGCTTCATAAATTTCGGAAATATCGTAGCCGGCTTCTGCTAATGAATCGGCATACGAACCGTATGCTTCATCAAACGCACCGAAGTCTTCATCGGCAATGGCAGACTGAATATCCACAGCACCAATAACACCTGCGTCAGCGGCGGCATTCACGATTGCTATCATCTCATCTGTCCAAACATTCTCAGACGCATAATCGGTCATAGCGTCATCGTAAGCCGATGTGCCGATGCCGAACAGATGCCAGCCGTCACCGAACAGTCCGTCGTTCGTCCAGTCTGTAACATAGGTACCCACGGTGGAAACTGCGATATAGTAAACAAGGAACATAATGACCGCAAAGATAGGAAGCGCCGCAAAACGGTTTGTTACCACCTTGTCGATTTTATCGGAAACCGAAAGTTTTCCTGCCGATTTCTTTTTATAGCATCCTTTGATGATCTGACCGATGTAAATATAGCGTTCATTGGTGATGATCGACTCCGCATCATCATCCATTTCTGCTTCGACTGCTTTAATATCGGACTCAATATGTTCCTGTACATCTTTATCAAGTTTTATCTGTTCCAGCACCTTGTCGTCGCGCTCGAAGAGCTTGATGGCGTACCAGCGTTGCTGCTCCTCCGGCATATTATGTACGGCGGCTTCTTCGATATGCGCCAAAGTATGTTCCACCGTACCGGAGAAGGTGTGCAACGGAACGGTCTTGCCGTTCTTTGCCGCGTCAATGGCCGCATCAGCCGCCTCCATGATTCCGGTGCTTTTCAGCGCGGAGATTTCCACCACCTTGCAGCCAAGTTCACGGGACAGCTCTTCTGTGTTGATTTTATCTCCGTTTTTCTTCACCACATCCATCATATTGATGGCGACAACAACCGGAATGCCGAGTTCTGTCAGTTGGGTGGTCAGATACAGGTTCCGCTCCAGATTCGTACCGTCGATAATGTTCAGTATCGCGTCAGGGCGTTCCGTAATCAGATAATTTCTCGCCACCACTTCCTCCAAAGTATACGGCGAAAGGGAATAGATACCCGGCAGATCGGTAATGACGACCCCGTCGTGTTTTTTCAACTTTCCTTCCTTTTTCTCGACAGTCACACCCGGCCAGTTTCCGACAAACTGGTTAGAACCGGTCAGTGCATTGAACAGGGTTGTTTTTCCGCTGTTGGGGTTACCCGCAAGGGCAATTCGCAACTCCATTTGTCATTTCCTCACTTTCTTGGTTAGCCGAAACTAACCTGTGCTTCAAAAAATAGGGATGATTTTTCCCTGAATCCGTTTGGTTTTATTCTATTTCAATCATTTCCGCATCCGCCTTACGAAGAGATAGTTCATACCCCCGGACAGTAATCTCAACCGGATCTCCCAGCGGCGCTACCTTACGGATATGTACCTCAACACCTTTTGTCAGCCCCATATCCATAATCCGACGCTTGACTGCGCCCTCACCGTGGAGTTTTACAACTCTGACTGTGTCGCCGACTTTTGCCTGTTTCAGCGTTTTCATGCCTGTTTTCCTCCTTGAATTGTTTTATAAGTTCAATGCCACAGAAGGTCAAATCATGATTTTCTGTGCCATTTCCCGACTGATTGCTATGCGGGACTCCTTGACATTGACTATGACATTACCGCCGATGGTATTGATCACCGTAACGGCTCCGCCCGCGACAAAACCGAGATTTTCGAGGTGAGCTTTCACCTCTTGTTTGCCTCCGATTTTTTTAATGATATATTCTTCTCCTACTTCTGCAAGTGTAAGCGGCATCATATTACTCTCCCTTTTTGAAGCACTTTTGAATTAGCGCACGCTAACTTTCGGGTTCAAATTAAGGTTAGCCGACGCTAACCGAGTGATATTATATTCTTCTTTTCCTTTTTGTCAATAGTTTTTTTCTTTTTGTATTTTTATTTTTTGCAGGGTACGGCTGCAAAGCCTATAAAGAGTAAACTGCATTCATTCATTATGATATCAGCAGACGAAATGTTTCATTTCTTTTTTTTAATAATCGGCTTTCCGTGTGGTCTGCTCAATACTCGTGAACCGTTTTTTGTCTTCGGCGTTCATAGAAAACAGGAGGAATCGGTATGCATCTGTATGAAGCAGGGAAGATAAGGAAGATATATTGTGATACTTCCTTTTGTATAAAACACTTGCCAGTCAATACATTTTCTTATCCCGAAGGGCACTTTCGGTGTCGTAAATGGCACGGATCGCTACTTTTTCAAGATGGACCACGATATACGTATAGATCGCGTCGAATATGGCGAGCTGAGCAATACGGGAGCTCATGGCGAGGATAGAATAGTGGGTTTCCTCCGCCTTTGTAAAAAGGCAGATATCCGAGCAGGCTGTTATGGGGGAATTTCCGTAATTGGTGACACATACAGTCGTGGCCCCTCTTCCTTTAGCCAGTACCAACGCATCCACAATATCCCGTGAGGCGCCCGAATGGGAAATTCCGATGGCAACGCACTGCTTTTCAAGGTGAGATGCGATGATGGCCTGCAGGTGATTATCTGAGCAAGCCTGGGCATTCAGTCCGAGACGAAGAAGCTTGTGCGCGGCATCCTGCGCGACCGACGCGGAGTTCCCAAGGCCGAAAATCACGATGCGCTTCGCTGCCAGGATGGATTGCGTGGCTTTCTGGAGTTCTGCCGGATCGAGCACGGTCTCGGTATTTTGCAGCGCTACGGCGATATCATTGATCCTTTTTTCAAAAATATCAAAGCAGGAGTCCTCCGGTTCAATGCGTGAGCTAACCGAGGAGGAGGCGCTGATCTCACGTGCCATCCCGATGCGAAGCGCGCCGAAGCCGCTAAAGCCCAACCGGCGGGAAAAGCGGACGATTGTGGCCTCGGTCGAACCGCTCTTCTCCGCAAGCTCCCGTATGGACAGATCCGCCGCCGCGTAGGTGTTGTCAAGAATGTAGTCTGCGACCTTTTTTTCGCTGGGCCCCATCTCTTTATATAAAGTACGGATCCGATGCCCCAAAGATTCCATTTTGCCCTCCCGAATGAAACATATTTTCATTATTTTAGCATTCAATTGATTTTTTGTCAATATTTCAAAAGAAATTTTCGTTTTCCTCTTGTATATTTTCGGGGAGCATGATATGATGAACTCGTAAACTCCCGGTGAAAATGTTTATAAGGAGATAAAAGAATGTTTGATTATACGATCAAAATTGGACTTCTTCCCATGCGGCGGGATCTGAACGATCGTCCGAAAGGAACCTTCCTTTCCTGGTGGTCGGCGGAAGAACGCTGCGCCCGTTTCGTGAACTACATCGAAAAGAATTTTGCAAGCGACAAAATCAGTTTTGTTGATACCAAGGGACTCGGCAATAAGGATCTGATCTATGACGCCAAGAGCGGAGAAGAGGCCGTCATGAGATTCCGCGAGGCAAAGGTCGATGCGGTATTTCTGATCAACTGCAACTTCGGTAATGAGGAAGCGGCAGCTGACATCATAAAAGCGCTTGATAAGCCTTGCTTGCTATGGGCACCTCTTGACGATGAATATTATGTGGACGGAGAACGTCCCACTGACTCTCAGTGCGGTCTTTTCGGCGTTTCGCGTATGCTTCAACGTTTCCATCTCCCGTTTTCACATCTGCCGTGCTGCAGAGTCGATTCCGAGGAGTTCCGCGAGGGGTTTGATTCCTTTGTACGCGTTGCGTGTATGGTCAAAAATTTCCGTGGGCTTCGCATCGGTCAGGTCGGCGCCCGTCCCGCGCCTTTCTTCTCCGTCATGTGGAACGAGGGTGACCTTATCGAAAAGTTCGGTATCAAGCTGATTCCGATCAACTTTGCCATTATCGAACAGCGGATGAAGACCGCAGGAGAGAGCTATGGCGATGAGATTGCCGAGATCGCGGCATATATCCGGGCCAATTATCAGATGGATGACCGCACGCCTCCCTATGTGGAAAAAATGGCAACCATGGTCGTAATGTACAAGAAGCTCTTTGAGGAGTACCGGCTGGATGCCATTTCCGCCGAATGCTGGACGGCGACTCCTGTGATGTTTGGCGGGCTGGCCCCCTGTACGGTGTACGGAATCCTCAACGATATGGGATATCTGATTTCCTGCGAAAGTGACATGCATTGCCTTATCACCATGACGCTTCTGAAGAGTGCAACTCTCGGAGAAGGGAAGCCGCTTTTCGGGGAATTCACCGTTCGCCATCCCGAAAACAAGAATGCAGAGCTGCTTTGGCACTGCGGTCCGTTTCCGCTCTCTCAAAAGGCGACGGAGGGACCCGGTAGCGTGGCACGCCTTGTAAACCAGCGCTCCTGGTTCCGTGGAAAAGACGGCACCTATACCGTTGCCCGTATCGACCGTGAAGACGGAAAGTATATGGTGCTGCCTCTTGTCTGCCATACCGTTCCCGGTCCGCTTACTCACGGCACATATATTTGGGGCGAGTTTGAAGACCTGCAGGCAGTGGAGGATCGACTGATTGACGGCCCGTACATCCACCATTTTGTCGAGATTGCCGGAGATTACCGCCGCGAGATGAAGGAGTTCTGTAAGTACGTTCCAGAGCTTCACATTGATGAAACTGTGAAATAAAATTTAGAATAATAGACACAAAATTGAAAGGAAAAGCACAAGATGAATGAGTTTCTGTTTGACATGATTCTCACGGAGCTTGAGGACGCTGTGGGAAAGGAGAACTGTTCTACCCGCCGCGTTGATAAGCTGACACACAGTGTTGATTATTACTGGCTGTCCCGCATGTGGGCGGACAGGGGGCGCCTGATGCCCGAGGCGGATTTCGTTGTCTGCCCGAAGGACGCACAGGAAGTTTCCAAGGTAATGAAAATTGCTAATTATTATAAGATCCCCGTGACGCCCTGGGGGGCGGGCGGCGGTACACAGGGCGGCGCCCTTCCCGTGTGCGGCGGTATTCTGCTTGACACCAAGCGTATGAATCAGATCTATGAAGTGAATACCGAAGGGATGTACATAGAGTGCGGTACCGGAACCATTTATAAGCACCTGGAATGGGCTGCAAACGAAGTGGGAAAGGCAACAATGCACTATCCCTCCAGCCTTACCTGCTCCACGGTCGGCGGCTTCCTTGCTCACCGCGGTATCGGTGTCTGCTCCACAAAGTACGGCAAAATCGATGACATGGTACTCCAGATGGAAGTCGTTCTTCCGAACGGCGATATCATTTACACCTCCCCCACGCCGAAGCACGCTGCAGGACCGGATTTGAACCAGATCTTTATCGGAAGCGAAGGGACGCTTGGTATCATTACTAAGGCTCAGATGCGTATTTACGACATGCCCGAAGAACGCCGCTTCCGCGCGTTTCTTTTCCAGGATATGTCGAGTGCCTTCAAGGCCTCAAGAGAGCTTCTCCAAAAGTTCAAGCCCTCTGTCATGCGTCTGTATGATGAAGCTGAGACCGTGTCTCTCATCAAGAAGGTCGTCGGTGTGGAGCGCAAAGGGGCCTTCATGAATATCGCATATGAAGGCGTGCGCGAGATGGTAGACGTAGAGGAGAAAATCCTTCTCGAAACCTTCAAAAAGTACGGCGCAGAGGATCTTGGCGACGCATACGGGAAAAAGTGGTGGGATGAGAAGATCACCTTCTTCTATCCCGGATACATGATGGATATTCCCCAGATGTTCGGCACCATGGATACCATCGCTCCTTACGGTAAGATCGAAGAGATCTACTATGCTATGAAGAAAGCCATTGAGACAAACTTCCCCCAGGCGAAGTTCATCGCACACTTCTCTCACTGGTATGAGTGGGGCGCAATGATGTACGACCGCTTTATTGTTGACGGCAAGAATGTGCCCCAGGATCCGGAGGAAGCGCTCCGTCTTCACCAGGAGATCTGGACCTGCGGTGTTCGTACGGCGCTTGCTCACGGCGGCGTTGTCAACGATCATCACGGCGTCGGTATAAAACTCGGACGCCTCATGAAGGAGCAGTACGGCCCCGCTATGCAGGTATTTGAAGCACTGAAAAAGGAACTCGATCCTAACGGCATCATGAACCCGTTCAAGCTGGGACTTTAAGGGAGGAAAAAAGAATGAATATGACTGAAAAAAGCAAGCAGCACGTGGATTCCTGCCGCTTTTGCTGGATGTGTCATCACATCTGCCCTGTCGGAAACGCAACCGGTCAGGAGAGAAACACAGCCCGTGCCCGCGCCCTCGGCATTTCACTTGTGAACCGCGGCGCCATGGAGCTTGAAGAGATCATGGACAACATTTACGAATGCGCAACCTGCGGAGGATGCGTTGAGGATTGCATCACCGGCTGGGACCCCGTCATGTTTACCAAAGAAGTGCGTCTGCAGGCCGCAATGGAAGGAAAGCTTCCCGGCTACATTTCCGAGATGCTTGACAAGTGCCTCGAAACCGGCAACGTCTACGGCAAGACCGAGCTTTCGGCTGAACTTTCTGCAGCGATCGACGCGCACAAGGAAAAGACTGACATTTTGCTGTATCTCGGTGCGGATGCCCGGTATGTGGTTCCGACACTTGCCGTCAAGGCGATCTGGGTCCTGGAGAAGGCGGGGGTGAAGTTTACCGTTCTGGAAGATGAGCCTGCGTCCGGTGGACAGCTCGATTTCCTTGTCAGCGCAACCTCCGAGACGAAGGCGGCAATGGAAGCAGCGGCAAAAGCGCTGGATGCCTACAAGACCGTGATCGTTTACGATCCTGCCGATGCCAAAGCCATTCGCAGCCTGTGGCATGAATACGGTGTGGAGTGTAAGGCAAACGCCGTTACCTTTACCGCTTTCGTCGCAGCGCTTCTGCGCGACGGTAAGCTGACAGGGAAGCAGAGCGGAAAGCACGTTGTCTTCCAGGATCCTTATCAGCTTTCCCGTGACCTTGAAGAGACGGAGGAGCCCCGTGAGATTGTCCGCGCTTATGCCATTCTCGATGAGATGCTCCTGAATCGCCGTGCAACCGTTTGGGCAGGAAACCCGCTGATGGCAGAATACCTTCCCGGCGTAGTGGATGCCGTCGCCGCCCGTCGTATCTTCAATGCAACCAGCGTCGGGGCAGATACTATTGTGACCGCCTGCCCCGGTGAGTATGCTGCTCTTACCGGTGCGGCAAAGGACGGCTTCTGCATCCTCTCTCTTGAGGATCTGATCCTCGCGTGATCGCTTTCCGGCATTTTAGAAGACAGCGAGAGACGCAAAGTAAGCGTAAAGCGCAGAAGGAGAGAAAACAGATGCTTGTCAATCTGAAAACTGTACTGAATATGGCGGAGGAGGGAGGATATTGCATCCCCGCCTTCAACGTCTACAATATGGAAACCGTCATGGGGGTGCTCAAGGCAGCCGAAGAAATGCGCGCTCCTATCATCATGCAGGTCTATCCCCGTCTTATGAAGGAAGAGACCGGCTATTTCCTTTCCCCCATTATCAAGGCAGCGGCACAAAAAGCCACTGTTCCCGTGTGCTTTCATCTGGATCACGGTCCCTCGGAGCTTGAGACTACCCGTTCCCTCCGCTACGGTGCTACCGGTATCATGCTGGACGGCTCTTTGCTTCCCTTTGAGGAGAATATCGCTTTGACCCGTCGCGTTGTGGAGACCTGCCGGTTTGTCGACGTGCAGGTCGAGGGAGAGCTGGGCCATGTGGGTACCACCAAGGATAAGGATCTGGATGAGTTTACGACGCCCGAAGATGCAAAACGCTTTGTGGAAGAGACGGGTGTGGCCTGTCTTGCCGTCGCGGTCGGTACCGCTCACGGAAGATACAAGAAGCCCCCGAAACTGGATATTGAGCGCATCCGCGCCATTCGCGAAGCGACAAACAACACGCCTCTTGTACTGCATGGCGGCTCCGGCGTTCCCGATGAGGAAATCCGTTCCGGTGTGAAAGCAGGCGTGCGCAAGATGAACTTTGCGACCGATATTTGCTATGCCTTCCTTGACTGCTGCCTGGAGGAGCTGCAGAAGCCGGAGCGCACCGTTGCTGTGGATAACTTCATGAAAAAGCCAATTGATGCGGTGAAGGATTTCTGTATTTCTCGCATCAAGCTGGTTGGCGCAAACGGCAAGGCCTGACGCGTCGGAGGAGAACACATGAAAAAAATTGTCGGTATCGGCGCTTGCGTTATGGACACCTTGATCACGGTGCCGAACTATCCCGAGGAGGATACCAAACTGAAAGCGGATTCCAGTAAACCCGCCGGCGGCGGGCCGGTTTCTACCGGACTTGTTGCAGCAGCAAAGCTGGGACAGAACGCTTCTTATATCGGACATCTTGCTGAAGACAGCGGCGGCAGATTCCTTATGGAGGATTTTGCAAGATACGGTGTCGGTACCGGCTTTGTCCGTGTCCTTTCGGGATACCGCTCCTTCACCTCTGTCATCTGGCTTTCCCGTGAAACCGGAAGCCGCACCTGTGTTTTTGACCGGGGCGACCTTCCTGTCCTCGTTTTGGATGAAGAGCAGAAGCAGGCAGTACGGGACGCTTCTCTCTTGATGGTGGACGGTAACGACCTTCCCGCCGCGCTGGAAGCGGCAAAGCTTGCCCGTGAGAACGGTACGTCTGTTCTTTATGACGCAGGAGGGCTTTACGAAGGCGTGGAAGCCCTCGTACCGTACGCGGATTATCTGATCCCTTCGAGAGAATTTGCCGTGAGATTTACGGGATGTGACACGCCGGAGGCTGCGGCGAAGGCTCTCTATGAAAAATACTCTCCCTGCGTGGTTGTTGTCACCTGCGGCAAGGACGGCGGCGTGATGTACGACGGCAGAGCGGTGCACTATCCCATCTATCCTGCCGAGGTGGTAGACTCCAACGGATCCGGAGATGTGTTCCACGGCGCTTTTGCCGCGGGCCTGCTCATGGGGTTTGACCCCCTGAAGTGCTGTCATTTTGCCAGCGCCACATCTGCCATCAAATGCACCGGCGTGGGTGCGCGGGAAAGTGTGCCGGATTTTGAAACCGTAAATAATTATTTAAAGGAGAACGGATATGACTTATAAGAGACACTGGGACGATTCCGTTGAGGGGATCTCTCATATTTATTCTTACGACAGCAGTGCCTGCCATACCATGCAGGTCGATGGGCTGAAACTCTCTATTGGCAAGACCTACAAGAGCGAGACCGGGGAAGAGGAGTATGCGCTCATTATCCTCGGAGGTACCTGTGATGTAACGGGTGACGGCTTTTCATACCTTTCTGCGGGCGTTCGCAAGAATGTCTTCGACGGCAAGTGTACTGCGATTTATCTGCCCCGGCGCAAGAGTTTCAAAGTAGCGGCTCTCACCGATCTGCGCATGATAATCGCCCGCTGCCCCTCCGACACTGACTATGAACCGGCGATCGTGAAGCCCGAGGATGTGGTAGTAAAAAAGCTCGGAAAGCCCGGCTTTGAGCGCGAAGCGCACTTCATTCTCGATGAGCGTGTGAACGCAAGCCGTATTTACCTCGGAGAAAATTTCATTTGCGGCGGACAGTGGTCCAGCTTCCCCGGACACCGTCATGACCGCAACAACTACCCGAACGAGGTGTTTTCCGAGGAGATTTACTACTTCGAGTATGACAAAGCGGGTGGCTACGGTATCCAGCAGGTCTATACCGATGATCGCATGATCGACGAGGCATACCCCGTCCGTCAGGGGGATATCGTAGAAATTCCCCGCGGCTACCATCCCTGCACGGTTGCTCCCGGTTACACCGGATATCTGCTCTGGCTCATGAGCTGCGATAAACGCGGCTTCTGCTTCTCCACAGATCCCGAACAGGCTTGGCAGATCAAGTAAGCAAGCCCGGAGGCAGTAAAGGCTCCCGCTTCGGACACGGCACAGAACAAAGTCCGTATGAACGACCGAAAACGGCAGGTGGATTATGAAATATTTGTTAGGCATAGATTTCGGCGGCGGCTCTTCCAAAACGACTTTGATCAGCGCAAAAGGGACTGTCCTTGCCGAAAACACAGTGGAATACCCCACCCTTCATCCCACGCCGGGAGGCTGTGAACAGCGTGCGGAGGATTGGGTACAGGCACTGTGCGAGAATACCGCCGCTATCCTTCGGCTGAGCGGCGCGGATCCGCGTGATATCGCTGCTGTGGCGGTGGATTCCGCGACACATACCTTTCTTCCGTGCGACGGAGACTTCCGACCGCTGAGAGCGGCGATTCACTGGACGGATTCCCGGAGCGCGGCGGATGCAGCAGCGCTCAACCGTGAACTGGGGGATCTGATCTATGAAAAGACCTTTCACCGTCCGGGGACAATCTGGACACTTCCGCAGCTGATATGGCTGAAAAAGACCGAGCCGGATCTGTATGAAAGGATTCGATATATCTTTTTTGAAAAGGATTACCTGCGGTTCTTTCTTACGGGGAAATATTATACCGATTATATCGAAGCCTCCGGAAGTATGCTTTTTGACTGCCGGAAGAGAATATGGGATGAGGAACTCTGTGCAATTGCGGGTTTACCGACATCCGCCCTACCCCCCGTTATTTCACCGCTTGACAACGCAGGATCTGTGACAGCCGACGCGGCAGCAGCGACCGGTCTCTGTGAGGGGACACCTGTGATTTGCGGCACGACCGACACCGCGCTTGAGGTTTTCGCTTCTGGTGCTGTCCGACCGGGTGACATGACGGTAAAACTGGCGACGGCGGGACGCATCTGCGTCATCACCGAGAAAGCGACCCCTGATGCTCAGCTTGTGACCTATCCTCATGTGGTACCCGGGCTTTGGTATCCCGGTACCGCTACAAAAGCGGCGGCTTCCTCTCTGCGCTGGTACCGTGACACCTTTGGCGGTGACTACGCATCTATTGATGCCGAGGCTATGCGGGTTCCCGTGGGATCGGAAGGATTGCTTTACCATCCTTATATCAACGGTGAGCTGACTCCCTACGGAGATCCTGCTCTCTGCGGGAGCTTTACCGGAATCCGTGCCAGTCACGGAAGGGGGCACTTCAATCGCGCGGTGATGGAGGGGGTGGCTTTCTCCCTTCTGGATTCCAAACTCTATCTCGACTCTTTACATATTCCCCATGCCGATACCGCAACCGTTATCGGAGGCGGAGCCAAAGGAAAGGTATGGCGACAGATTCTTTCGGACACACTGGGAATGCCGCTTCGCATGACCGAAAACAGCGATTCCTCTCTTGGCTCCGCCATGCTGGCGGGGGTAGCTGCAGGGGTTTTTGCGGATGCCGCGGACGCTGTTCGTGTCTGTGTTCGCGAGACCGGCGTGACAGATCCGATCCCGGAGAATACCGAGATCTACCGCCGGCTTTTCCAAAAATATAAGAGAATCCACGACGCTCTGTGCGACGTGTATCACGAATTCTGATGCGAGGTACGCTATGAGGATCGTTGTCTGTATTCGCCAGGGAAGAAACGGAGAAGCGGGTCCCTTTGACGCCTGTGCCTATGAAGCTGCACTGCGTGTCGAGGGCGCGGAGGTCATTCTTCTTTCTATGGGGGTGCCGGCTGCGGAGGGGTATCTTTCCTCACTGACGCGCCTCGGTGCGGCGAAGGCGGTGCTGCTCACCGACCGTGTGTTTGCCGGAGCCGATACGCTTGCCACGGCATACGCTCTGTCCCTCGCTATCAAAAAGCTGTCGCCCGATATGGTCTTCTGCGGAAGACAGACCATGGAGGGAGATACCGCGCAGGTCGGTCCCATGCTTTCGGAGTGCGCCGGATTTTCTCTTATCACCAATGTAACCGGAATTCTGCGGATTGGGAACGGCAGTGTTCTCTGCCGTACAAGAGACGGGGGAGAGGAGCATGCGTCCTTTCCCGTGCTTTTGACGATTGAGAGGATCAATACACTTCGGCTTCCCAGCTTGCGTTCAAAAACAGCACCGGTGGAGGTGTGGAGCGCCGCCGATATCGGCGCGGACCCCGCCCGGTGCGGACTTACCGGTTCCCCTACGCGGGTCCTTTCCACCTGCGAGAGAGAGGCGGGTAAGCGTAAATGCCGTTTTCTGTCTCCGGAGGACTTTTTCGGGGCAGTGGAAGAAGGAATTTCCCGCCGTATGGGAGGAACGCTGAAGGAGAAATGCCTGGACGCGTGCCTCCCCTCTGTACTCTGTGTGGGAGAAGGCGCGGCAGAATACGGAAAAGCCGTGTGTTCCAACGTGACAATTACCGAGGAAAACACCCCGGAAGCGATCCTCTCTCTTATTGATCGGCTGGCACCTTCGGCGGTGCTGTGGGGAAGCGATATGCTTTCCAAGCGCTGCGCTGCGAAAGTTGCCGCCCGACGTAGGCTTGGGCTTTGTGCCGACTGTACGGCGCTTGATACTGATGGAGAGACTCTATTCATGATTCGCCCAGCGCTTTCGGGCAGTGTGACGGCAAAGATCAAAAGTCTGACGAAACCGGCGCTTGCGACGGTGCGCACAGTGGAAGCGGATGTAAAGGATATTGTTCTTTCCGCAGGGTATGGTGCCGCTTCCTCGCTGGAAGACATAAAACGTTTGGCAACGCGGCTGGGTGCCGAGCTCGCTTCCTCCCGAAAGGCAGTGGAAAACGGTCTGCTGCCGTATGAAACACAGGTCGGACTTACCGGACGTTCAGTTGCTCCTCCCGTGTATATTGCTATCGGTGTTTCGGGTGCCGTCCATCATATCGTCGGGATGTGTCGGGCAGGCACGGTCATCGCCGTGAACCCCGATCCGGAGGCTCGGATTTTTGAGTATGCAGATTACGGGATTCGGTTGACGGCTGAGGAGTTTTTCCGTGCCATCGGGCCCTGTATATAGCGGGTTAATGTATGGAAAAGGGCGCTGTGTAAAAATGTTCGCTATATATTGATATTGTTCTGATTTTGTGAAAAATAGATATACTGATTGCATTTTGGATCAAAAAAAGGTATGCTATGATCAGAACAACAGATGCCGTCCGTCGGACGGACAGAAAGGACAAAACAAGAATGAAGAAAGCGATACTTGCCACAGATAAATACTTTCGCCTGGCTGAGGTGAACCCCCGAATTTACGGATCCTTCGCCGAGCATATGGGCCGCTGCATCTACGGTGGTATTTATGAACCGGGCAATCCGCTCTCCGATAAGGACGGTTATCGGCAGGATGTGGCAAAGACGATCAAGGATATGGGGGTTTCTCTTGTCCGTTATCCGGGAGGAAACTTTGTTTCCAATTTCCGTTGGGAGGATTCGGTCGGCGACCCTGCCACCCGTCCTGTACGGTTGGAGGCTGCATGGCAGAACCTGGAGGACAATAGCTTTGGCCTCAACGAGTTTATGAAGTGGGCGCGCATGGTCGGCACCGAGCCTATGATGGCGGTAAATTTAGGCTCCCGTGGCATTGAGGAAGCGGCATCACTCCTTGAATACTGCAATTTTCCGAAGGGTACATATTTCAGCGATCTGCGTCGGAGCCACGGTGTGGAGGATCCGCACAACATCAAACTGTGGTGCCTGGGGAATGAGATGGACGGTCCTTGGCAGATCGGTTACAAAACGGCAGCGGAATACGGAATGATGGCGGCGCGTGCCGGCATGCTGATGAAGCGTATCGATCCCTCCATTGAGCTTGCCGCCTGCGGAAGCGCCGGAAAATCGCTCCCCTCTTTCGGTGAGTGGGATGCTACGGTGGCGGAACTGAGCTACGATTTTATCGACTACCTTTCCGCACACATTTACTTTGACAACAAGCCCGACAAAACACCGGAAGCTACAAAGGATTTTCTCGCCGGTGCGATGGAGCTGGAGGATACCATTCGTTCCGTTACCGCTGCCTGCGACTACGCGAGGGCAAAGCGGAAAAAAAAGAAGACCATCAACATTTCGCTTGACGAGTGGAACGCCACCTATCGCCCTCACGGTAAGGTACCGCCGTCCATGTGGATCAAGGCACCGCATCAGATCGAAGATATCTTTGCGTTTGAGGATGCTCTTCTGATCGGTTCGATACTTATCACCATGCAGAACCACGCTGACCGTGTCAAGGCCGCCTGCCTTGCTCAGATTGTTAACGTGATTGCGCCGATACTCACCTCTGAGACGCAGTGTGTCCGTCAGACGATCTTCTATCCCTTTGCGGATGCCAGCCGATATGGACGCGGCACCACGCTTTCCTCCGTTATTGAATGTCCTACCTACGAATCCAGAAAGCATGGCACCGTGCCGATTCTTTCGGGATCGGTCATCCACAATGAGGAGAAAGGGGAGTTGGCCCTGTTCATTGTAAACCGTGACGGTGAAGATGTTACGGAGCTCAAAAGCGACCTGCGTCAGTTTGCCGGCAAGAAGATCATCCATCAGACGGTATACTCGTCCGCAGACCTGCGTGCGGCAAACGATCTGGAGCATCCCTGCGCGATCGTTCCGGAGAAAGGCGATTATGCCGCCTTCGACCGCGGTGTTCTTACTGCACACATTGCACCTTATTCCTGGAATGTGATCGTTCTCGGTGACTGATCTCCATTCCCGGCGGGATCGCAGAAAGGAAACCATATGGAAGAGGAATTCCGTTTGCTCGGATGCCTGCATCTCAAAAGAGAACGGATGGGCTACCGCTGTGAGAAACGCGGTGATTACTACTCTCTGCTCCATTTTATCAATCCGGTTGATATTAATTTGGACGGCAAAGAATTTAAGACCGGCTCCAATGCCTGTGTGATCTATACTCCGGGGGCATATCGCCGGTTCTGCGCATCGGATATTGATCTGTTCCATAATTTTCTTCTATTTCAGATTCGGAATGACGACGTGCTCTTGCGCCGCGGGCTTCCTCTCAACACACTTTTTTATACCGATTATCAGGAGGAAATCACAAGGCTTGTCGAGACGATCGCGTATTTTGACACCTTTCGGCAGGATTCCGTAGGAAAGAAAGCGGTTAACGACGCGATTACCTCTCTTTTTGACACTCTCGCAGAGGAACAGAACAAGCGAATAACAGCAAAAAAACAAAAAATCGCAGATTCCATGGATTATCTGCGCACTCTGATCTATATGTGCCCACGGGACTGGGATGTGCAGACCATGGCAAATTACGTGCATTTTGGCAGAGCTTATTTTTCCGTTCGCTATAAGGAAACGTACGGTATCAGCCCAGGCGAGGATCTGATTCGCAGTACCATCCGTTATGCGGATAAACTCCTGCAGAGCACCGACCAGACGGTGGCGGAGATCAGTGCTGCATGTGGATATCCTAATACCGCATATTTCATCTCTCTCTATAAGTCGCGCAAGGGGATGACCCCTGAACAGTTCAGAAACAGTCTTTGACTGCGGAAGATATAAATTATATGGAGGAAGAAACCATGAAAAAAACAGCGACCCGAATTCTTGCACTGTTTCTTATGGGATTGATGCTTAGCTCCACCGTGGCCTGTGGAGGCAATACTCCCGCAATCACCACCGACCCATCCAAAGTAACGGACAGTACCACTAAGACGACTGAAACCGATGTCGTGACTGAAGCAATCCCGGGCATCTGGGCGCCGGATGATTGGAACAAGTTGCTGGGGAGCGGAGACTATACCTGCAACATTCTTCTCGGTCTGACTACTCTCGGACGTGACGAGTTCAAGACAGAATCCTCTGCGACGGTTTTTGACGCTGCCGTTTTTCGCCGCACGCAGCAGATGATGGACCTCGGTGTATGTATGGAAACAGAAGTTCACCTCACTGGCGGCTTCTCTGCCTACACCAGACTGAACGAGCAATACACAGCAGGTGATACCGACTATGATTTCACCATTGCCCGCAGCTACGATGTGGCTAAGCTGACAACGGCAGGCTATCTGTACGACCTCAATACACTGGACAATCTCGACCTTTCCAACCCCTGGTGGGATGAAACGGTTACAAGAGACTGCACGATAGGCAACTCCGTTTATTTCACCTCGGGGGATATTTCTACCCTTGTCAACGACTTTGTTTGCTGTATCGCAGTAAATAAGAAGCTCTTTTCCGAAGTAACCGGTGAAACAACCACTACTCTTTACAACACCATCGGCGAGGGAAAGTGGACGCTTGACGTTCTTGACAAGTATGCCAAGATGCTCTCTGAAGACTTAAACAACGATGAGATTCTCGACTCCCGCGACAAGTTCGGTCTTGCTGTGTGGGACAGCCGCGTTATTGCTGCAATCCATGGCTGCGGCGGTAAGGTGGTTACAATCAACGATAAGGGCGAATTGACCCTGACTCTCAACACTGAGCGCAACGCGCAGGGCGTTGAAAAATTCCTTGAAATGTGCATGAATCCTTACGTTCTCAATATGTCCGGTATGACCGGCGGCAAGAGCTGGAAGACGCTGTTCCCCGATGAGCAGCTGATGTTCTCCATGTCTTCCTTCAACTCGCTTTCCGATTACCGGAACCTTGAAAACTCCGATTACGGTATTCTGCCCCAGCCAAAGACCTTTGAGGATCAGGACAATTACTACAGCTCTATCGTAAGCACCCACGCCTGCTTCTTTGCCATGCCTTTGATGCAGGAGAATGCGGAGCGCACTGCTGCCATAGCGGAAGCGCTCGGTTACCTCGGTCAAGAATATCTCACCCCCGCATACTATACGAAGACCCTGGAGGGGCAGTACATTCGTGACAACGAGTCCGCAGATAGTATCCGGATTTGCTTTGACGGCAAGGTTGTCGACCTCGGTGACTACTTCTCCATCGGTACATACTATAAGCAGCTTGCACAGCTGCTCGACAACAGGAATCCTACCGGGTTCGCTTCCATGTATGAGACCTACCGCAAAGCAGCTGAGACAGCCCTTTCCTCTCTCAACGAACAGATGCAGAGCCATTGATCTTCGTTAAGAGCACACAGACATTTTACGCAGGAATGGACAGAACCCGCGCTTTTCGGCACGGGTTCTGTTTCCGGATTGATCGTCAGGCAAAAAGGAGTATCACAGGTGACAAAAACACATAAATCTCTTCTTTTCCTTCTGATAGCCGTGCTTCTTTCCATGGGACTACTGTTCGCCTGCGAAGAAGAACCGAAAAAACCGGGTATATCCGAAGGAGAAGAGACAACTGTTGTGCCGGGAGGGGAAGAAATGGACGTTGTTTTTGAAGATGGTGCCGTCTATTGCATCAAGACGGATCAGCTGATGGGAATTGGCGGCAGTCTCTTTGGTACTTCCGGCGGAGAAGCCGCCGAGGTGCGCGGCTATGCGGGCGACCTCGACCAGCTCTTTCGCTTTGAGAAAACGGACTCCGGCTTTAAGATCGTTAACCTGAGTACCGGACTGTATCTTGCAGCGAGAAAGGGAGACGGGGACGGCGCCGCCGCCTGTCTTTCGGTCGATAAGGATATTTTTCCGAATGTATGGACCATCACGAAGACAGACAATGGCTACACCATCATGAATAATTCCACAGGAGGCTATCTGGCGCCGGAGGATCCTGAGGTTACCTCCGTGCTGAGACAGAAAACGGATGCTGCGAAGGCTGCGGAGTGGCAGATCGTAAAAGAAGCCGGCAGCGATGTGGTTTTCCCGAAGATCCTGAGCCTTTCCGGCGACTGGATCGGCGAGAGCAGCTGCCCTTCCATTATCAAGGCAGACGGAATGTATTACAATTACAACCAGGTGGGACGCATTCGCATTAAGGCGTCCCCCGACCTTGTGAACTGGACAAAGGCGGGCATCGTTTTGGCTCCTGAAAAGCCTTCCTGGATCAAGCAGGAGATCGGCGCGGACGGTGTTTGGGCACCTCATGTCTGGCACTATAAAGACGAATACCGTGTCTATTATGCCGGCTCTTCCTCGGGTTCTCAGAACTCGGTCATCGGTCTTTCCGTCGGGAAGTCTCCCACGGGGCCCTTTACTGACATGGGCATGGTGATCCGCTCCTATAAGGGCGACGATTACAACTGTATCGATCCCCGCGTGTATGAGGAGAATGGAGACGCATATCTGGTGTTCGGTTCCTACTGGAAGGGAATTTATATGCGCAAACTGGACTGTGAGACCGGAAAACTGGATGAAAGCGATCCCACGCTCTGGCATCTTGCGAAAGGAAACGGGGAAATGGAAGCCGCCAGTATTATAAAGAAGGACGGCTACTACTATCTGTTTGTCGCGATGGGAAATCTGAGAAAAAATGCCACTTACTATCTGGCAGTCGGGCGCAGCGAGAGCCTCTTCGGCCCCTATGTGGATAAGCGGGGCAGACCTATGCTGGAGGGTTATACTTCCCGCCTTACCGAGTGGAAGGACGGTGTGCAGGGGGCAGCTCACGGCGAGATTTTCCTGGATGATGACGGGACGTATTATTTCGTGAGTGAATTCTGGAAGGATCGCAGTGAAGCATCGCCTACGGTTTCCCTTTTGATCACCAGCCTGGTCTGGAATGACGACGGCTGGCCTGTTACGGCTTTGGCAAGCGACCTGCTCCGTGAGATGAAACTGAAATAAGCCAGGAAGGAAAACGCGCAGAGACGCTCTGTGTCAATAAGAAGATTGAAGGGCAGCGGATAAAAACGCTGCCCTTCAGACTTTCTATTGACAAACAGGGGGAAAATGATTAAAATCAAAACGAATGCTGCAAAACGCGCCTTTTGAAACCCATTCTTCCTGAAGATAGATGTTACTCTGCCCCAAAGCCGAAGGATACGAAAAAAGAGATTGGAAAGGCAGCGTTTGAGCCTGAGCGGGAAAAAGGGATTGGAGCAGCGGTTGCCCGGAAGGTGGGAAAACGCCTGAATGTCTCGTCATCCCGATTTTCACGGTATGGAAGAACCGAAAGAAAAGCTAAGGAAAGCTGGCCGAAACAAAAATTCCAGAAATATTTGAATCGCTAAACTAAGCAAAGAAGGAATAATAAACGATAAAAGCAGGAGAGCATCATGGGAAATATAATTGAAATCAGTCATCTGAGCAAGCATTTCGGTGATGTCAAAGCGGTTGAGGATTTAAGCTTCCGCGTGAAAGAAGGCGAGCTTTTTGCCTTTCTTGGAATCAACGGCGCGGGGAAGTCCACTACCATCAACATTCTGTGCGGACAGCTTGCCAAGGATGCCGGTACAGTACATATCGGGGGTATGGATCTGGAGCAAAATGCGGATCAAATCAAAAGCAGCCTTGGGGTTGTATTTCAGAATTCCGTGCTGGACAAGGACCTTTCTGTGCGAGATAATCTGCAAAGCAGAGCGGCGCTTTACGGGATTACGGGAAAGCTATTCCTGAATCGGCTTTCGGAGCTTGCTGCTCTGTTGGATTTTGAGGATCTTCTGAAGCGGACGGTCGGAAAGCTTTCTGGGGGACAGCGCCGTAGGATTGACATTGCCCGCGCTCTTTTGAATCACCCGAAGCTTCTGATACTGGATGAGCCGACCACCGGGCTTGATCCTCAGACAAGAACCACTCTGTGGCGGGTTATCGGAGATTTGCGAAAACAGGAAAAGATGACAGTCTTTTTGACCACCCATTATATGGAGGAGGCCGCGGATGCAGACTATGTCGTGATTTTAGACAGCGGAAAGATTGCTGCCGAGGGAACGCCGTTGGCGCTGAAGAATACTTATACCGGTGATTTTATTACGCTCTACGGAATTGATGAGGCCGATGTGAAAATGCTTGGCACAGAGTATGAACCGCTTCGGGACGCTTTCCGGATATCGGTTCCGAATACGGCTGCGGCAACAGCGCTGATTCTGAAATATCCGGAGATCTTCCGGGATTATGAAATAACCAAGGGGAAGATGGATGATGTATTCCTTGCGGTAACGGGTAAAAAACTGGCAGGAGGTACGGAAAAATGACGGGACTTTCCGCACTGATTCGGCGTAACATAAAACTCTATTTCAAGGATAAGGGGATGTTTTTTACTTCCCTGATTACACCGTTGATTTTGCTGGTACTGTATGGTACCTTCCTGAGTAATGTATATGAAGATACCTTCCGCGGCGCATTGAAAGCGGCGGGAGCCGCCGTATCCGATAAGCTCATTGGCGGATGTGTTGGAGGGGAACTCGTTTCCTCTCTGTTGGCGGTAAGCTGCGTGACGGTAGCTTTCTGTTCCAATACACTCATGGTTCAGGATAAGGTTACGGGCGCAAGACGCGATCTGACAATCACCCCGGTGAAAGGCCGCACGCTTGCCGTCAGCTATTATCTTGCCTCGTTGTTTTCTACTTTACTGGTTTGCTTTGTTGCGGCCGGTGTGTGCCTTTTCTATCTCGGAAATGTGGGCTGGTATCTGACGGTTGCCGATATACTTTTTGCCTTGCTGGATGTGGTTTTACTGGTGCTGTTCGGCACGGCGCTGTCAAGTATTATCAACTGTTTTCTCTCCAGCCAAGGTCAGATTTCGGCGGTGGGAACCGTTATCAGCGCCGGTTACGGTTTTCTCTGCGGAGCTTATATGCCGATTTCCCAGTTCTCTGACGGTTTGCAGAAGGCAATCTCTTTTCTGCCGGGGACCTATGGAACCTCGCTGCTGCGCAATCATTTTCTCCGGGGCGTGTTTGTAGAGATGGGAAACCAGGGCTTTCCCGATGAGGTTGTAGAGGCTATCCGGGATTCTGTGGATTGCAATCTTTATTTCTTTGGAGAAAAGGTGACGCTTTCCAATATGTATCTCATTCTCAGCGCCGCGGTGGTGATCGGGATCGCTGTTTATGTGGTGATCAATGTGCTCCTTAGCAGAAAAAGGAAGTAAGTGGAGAGAAAAAAGAATCTTGTCTGTTCTGCTGAATCAGGCCAAGGATTGGATGCCTACTTCTTTTCGAATAACCGTGTCGGAGGGATGGTACCGATCCCATGACCGTATTCAGGGAAAATGTCGAAGGAACATAATATTTTAAGAACAACACGAAAAAGGAAATTTCAGTCATAGGAGAAGCAGAAAACAGGCGCTGAACTGCTGGTTTACGCCGCGAGAGCAAACGAATACGCTCCTCCCTGCGAGGGCGGAAGCATCACCAATACCGTGACTGCGGCTTCCTGCGGAGCGGAGGACAGGGCGACCGTTAACGCAGTGTGCGAGCCGAGCCTTTCCATTGAGAAGGCCGTATCTCCAGATACCGTACCTTGCAACGGCGAGATCAACTACACGTTTACCGTTACGAACGATGCCTGCTGTCCCGCAAACGTTGAGGATAACGTGGTGCTTTCCGATACCTTTGATCCTCCCCTTACCATTACAAGCGTGACTCTTGACGGTACAGCGCTTACCGACGGGCAGTACACCTACAATGAGGAAACGGGCGAATTTGCTACCGTTGCGGGCGTGATAACCGTTCCCGCCGCAACCTTTGAACAGGATCCCGTAACGGGAATATATACCTCTACTCCCGGAACGGCAACCGTAGTAATTATCGGAACGGTTTAAAACAGAAAAGGGGCTGTAAAAAAAGTCCGGACCGAAAAAAAGAGAAAAAACATTGAAAACACAAGGGTTTCAATGTTCTAAAAGCGTTTTGTCAAAGGTAAGAAAAACTCAAAAATGAGTTTTTCTGTAAAATTCTCTTTTTTTCTACAAACAAAATCCACACTCGACGTATAATATACGCCTATCGTGTGGATATTTGCCCGTTCCAGCCATTTTTTCCTATCCCCTTGGCTGTTTAAGGGGGTGTAAAGAAACACAGTTTCTTTACACCCCCTTTTCTATTTGAGTACTATGGTTTTTTTGTTTGACGCGTGTGCCTCCACACAGCTGCGCGGGGATCTTCCAAAGTGCTTTTTGTACATTCTGGAAAAGCTCATAATATCCGAATAACCCGTGGCGAGAGCCGCTTGAGTTACGGTATATCCAAGCTCGCACATCATCATTGCGGCGGCGGAAAGTCTGGCGTTATCTATATACTGCTTCGGTGACTTGCCCGTTTTCTTCTTGAAGCGTGCGCCGAAATAAGAGCGGTTCATAAAAAGCCTTTCGGCAAGAGCGTTTACCGTGATCGTGGCGTATTCTTCCTTTATTATGGATACGGCGCGGTCTATCGCGTCCGTTTCGGGCTTTTGCTTCTCCGATTCCTTGGCGTATAAGCGGGCAAAGATCTCATAAGCCGCAACGGCGTAGTCGGCTGTTGAGCGCTTTTTATGATTTCCGTCCGCAAGCATCTCGAAAACGTTCTTCACGGGGGAAGCGTCGAAAACGTAATTTTCCGCTAGCACCTGCGGAAGCTCCATATCGGTGTTAAAGCCTATCCACACGTACTCCCAGGGGTCTTCCTTATCGGCGCGCAATATGTGCACTTCATAGGGCTTTATGATAAAGGCATTGCCCCCCGTTACCCTGTGCGCCTGACCGTTTACCACGTATTCTCCGCATCCGTGCAGTATATATTCGATTATGTAGTATCTGCGCATTACGGGGCCGAAGGAATAAGAGGGATAGCATTGCTGTTTTCCTCCCATAACGGGCGAGAGATGGGGAAGGTTTTTGTTTTTTAAGGGAAAGTTAACGTGATAAGGCTCCATGTTATTTACCTCCGCTATCATTTTAACAAATATATATAGCAAAATGCAATAGCTGAACGGAATATTGTTTGATAGAATGTATGTGAAATAATAAATCGGAGGTCGGTATGAAAAAGCTTTTCAGTATTTTTCTTACCATTCTAACTATGGGAATATGCTTATTAAGTCTTACGGCTTTTGACAAGAACGAAACGCTTCAGTGCGTTTACGTAAAAACGGGAGGAAAGGGCGACGGTACTTCCGCCGATAACCCCCTCGGCTCTCTTGCGGAGGCTTACAAGGCCGTATCCGAGGGCGGCGAGATCGTGGTGATGGGAAGCTACCGCGTTCCGCTCAATAGGGAGGGAAGCTCCCGCGCCGCATTCGTTGAGCCTGCCCACGGCGGCAGGATCGTTGTTCGCGGCTACGACGCTAAGGCAACCTTGCTTTTTAACGGTGTTTACGAATATCATATGAGCGGCGAAACGGAGATAAGGGATATTATCATATCTTCAGGCTCCTATACAGGCGGTGTCAATATCTGTGCGCGAGGCTACCACCTTACTATGGGAGAGGGACTCACAATGCACAGCACCTCCACCTTAAGCGGTGAGGTGGGCACCAAGGTCTACCTTATGGGCGGCTGTATGCCCAACGCCACCCGCGACGGATATCTTGAGAGAAATAATCACTTAACGGTAAAAAGCGGAAGCTATTGGTTTATCGGCGGCTTTAACCGCGGTATCGACGTTATCTCCAAGGGAAAGGCAACTATCGAGCTCGGCGGCAACGTACATACCCGTTTCCTCGTGGCGGGCTCCACGGGTACTTCTTCCTTCGTGGCTCCTTCCGGTTGCGATATATACGTTATAGGAGATACGTCCATCTCGCATCAGCTATCCCTCGGCAATCAGAACAGCGACGTTACCTCCTTTGATGCCAACCTTATTATAAAGGACGGTAAGATAGACTTTACGGGCACTTACGTGGATTACAACGCAAGAAAAAGACTTACCTCCCTTGATATTTACGTGAACAGGGAGTCAGCTTCTGCGGTATCCACCTATACGGAGCTGTTTGCAGGCTACGGCGACAGAGAGGGAACTCTTGCGGACTACTGCAAAAACGAGTTCGGCGGTCACGATTATTCGGAAGGTGTCTGCAAGGTGTGCGGCATTTCCAAGACTTCTGCCGAATGCACGGAGCATAAATTCGCAACGGAGAAGAACGGCACGGTAGTAAAAATGACCTGCGAAAAATGCGGCGAGATCGTAAAGCTTACGGAGAAGACGGAATCGACTGCGGGAATTTATACCTATAAGACGGAAACTCTTCGCGTGCAGATACTCTCCGACGGTATAATAAGAATTGAAGAGAGCAAGAAGGGTGATTTTACCGATGAAAACACCCTGATGGTAGAGGACAGAAGCCGCTTTGACGGTGAGAAAGTAGTTCGTGACGAGGACGATGATACCGTTATCCTCTCCACGGACAGATTTACCGTAAATATTCCCAAAAAGGACGCAAGCATCGCAGGCGTGCGCGTGTTCGATAAGTCGGGCAAGCTGATCTACGGTTATTTTGAAACGGAAAAGCACAGCTTTTACGCATCTCTCCCCGCACCCGCAACCACTCCCGATGCCTTTATGCTTCTGGATAACGGTATTATCCCCGCAGAGGGCGGTCTTACCTACGTGGGAAGTAAGGACAGCGCAAGCGGCTGGAAGCGCACGGAGAACACGGATATCTACGTGCTCGTTCCTCTGGGCGACAGCATCAAGCTGCGCAAAGAGTTTACGGAGCTGACGGGCAGTACTATGCTTTCCGATATAAAGACGCTGGGTTCCTGGTACTCAAAG
>JAXFQY010000072.1:0-3173 GCA_034178705.1 Eubacteriales bacterium
AAAAAATTACAAATTTTTTAAACGACCCTATAAAACCCCCCAAAAACAAAATTGTGGGATTCCAACCGCGGGGGGGGGGGTTTAACCCCGCCCCGCCGCTTTCTGCAGATCGGAGCAAACATAGGAATCCGATCCTCATGCCGAATCGTTGCCGTTTCCCGAAGGCTACGCGTGCAAGTGGCATCTCTCGGAAGAGGTTCGAGAGGAGAAATTGGATTTTAAGAGCATCAATACATTTTGTTTTTCAGACGAAGGTTGTCCGCAATCAAGGCAATAAATTCGCTATTGGTTGGTTTTCCTCTGCCGGTTTGCACCGTATAACCGAAAAAGGAGTTGAGGGTGTCCACGTCACCGCGATCCCACGCGACCTCAATCGCATGTCGGATTGCCCGTTCCACACGGCTTGTTGTAGTGGCATATTTTTTGGCAACCTGTGGGTAGAGGACCTTTGTGACACTGTCGATGATGGCACTGTCGTGAACCGTCATGAGAATGGCGGTCCGGAGATACTGGTACCCCTTGATATGGGCGGGAACGCCGATCTGATGAATAATCCGTGTAACCTGAGCTTCAAGATCCGGACTCTCTTCCTCCCGTGTGCCGCGGAACAGTGTACTGTTCCGCGAGGTAACTGATGCCAGGTGTGCTGCCAGACTGTCCGGGCTGTACGGTTTTGGAACACACATATCCGCTCCTGCTGCCGCTGCTTCAAACAAAACGCTGCTTCCCTTCGTCCCGGCAGTAACAATCAGATACAAATGCTTGTCCGTACCGTTTTCGCTGGCGCGGTGGCGGCGGATAATGCCGATTCCGTCTATTCCGGAAAGCCACAGATCAATGACCGCCGCACTGTATTCAACGGATGCAAGTCGCCGGAGTGTCTCGTCTCCGTTCTGGGTTTCATCGACTGAAGTGATTCCTACAGCGGCAAGCGCGGTTTTCAATCTTCTTCTTTCCTCGGCATTTTCATCTGCAATTAGTACTTTAACGATATGTTCCATATGCTTTCTCCGTGAAAAAATGATTTTTGTAACCAAATAATAACATAAATGTAAAATAAATGCAATAAGTTTCCGAAAAAAACATGAACAAAATTGATTGGATAAAATTGGGAAATTTGAATAAATGCATAAAATGATGCTTCAAACACAGACAAAAAGCCTCTGTGACGGCGGATAAGGCGACAAGCACCCGCATAGAATGGGAAGGAGTGAAGAAATCGGAGGGAAAAATGAAGCATACTGAAAAGGAGCCGAGTGGGTACTATCGGGTCTGCAATTGTCCGGCTTCCGGATTTCCGCGGATGAAGGGCAATGGGCAGCCATATGAAGAAACCTGGGTGGAGATTCCGCGAAGAACGGATGTGTTTCTTTGCGCCATCTTCTGCTTACTGGCAACAACTCTTGCAATTCTGTGTGCTGCCCCCTTTGCCGATTTTTCCGGTAGGGAAGGAATCACGGCGGCAGGCGATGCTGTGCGCCGGTTTATACAGGAGGATCCGGCACTGTCTGTTTTTCTCGGAATGGATGACACAATTGTTGCGTCTTCTGATCTGTCAGGGCCGAATTCCCGACAAATCTCCGTGGATAATGATATTTCTTATCTATCCTGTTCTGCTGAGGAATATATTGCAAATCCTCCGCTTCGCGATGTCAGGATTACCGGAGGCATGCCGTGTGCAGGTACTGTAATCTCCGGTTTTTCCTTTCGGGATAATCCACTGTATGGTCTTACAGAGACCGCTCGCTATGAGTTTCACAGCGGAATCGATATTCCCGCCGAAATAGGAACGGCGGTATCCGCATTTGCTGACGGAACGGTGCTTACGGTCGGGGAGGACGCCGGACGCGGAATTTATGTCGAGCTTGACCACGGATCGGGATGGACGACAATCTACGCCCATCTTTCTTCTGTCGATGTCACAAAAGGGCAGCAGGTTGCGGCAGGAGAGAAGATTGCCGGTACGGGTGCAAGCGGAAGGGTAACCGGACCGCATCTGCATTTTGAATTGCGGCAGAACGGAACCCCGGTGGATCCGGAGCAGTATATCAAATGAGGCATAGGGCGTACCGCCTTCTCAGTATCGTGGGGTTTCTTTTCTTTGCCTGGATTCTTGTTCTGACAGAGCCGCCGCAACAGCTTGCAGCTCTTTGCGCTGCAGTCCTTCTTCATGAAGGGGGGCATCTTGTCGCGTTGCGTTTCGCCGGGATGCCGGCAAAACGGTTGATTCTGCTTCCCGTAGGGCTTCGGTTGGAACGGGAAGTAGCCTTATGCGGGTTCGGGACAGAGGCGGTTGTCTATCTTGCGGGACCGGCGGTCAGTTTGCTTTCTGCGGCTTTTGCCTTGCCTCACTGTAATCCGGAAGCGGGAGGGATGGTTTTCATCTTTTTTCTTCTTTCGGCGGGACTTGGTCTTTTTAATCTCATTCCACTCCCGGGGACAGATGGCTGCGGAGCGCTTCGGTGTCTTCTTTTCACGGTTTGCCATTCGGAAGGAACGGCGCGCCGCATTCTTTCGGCGGTGACGATGTCGCTTTCCGTTCTTTTTTTCGGTGCTGCGGCAGCATACTGGATCCGGTATGAAACCGGGTTTTATCCTCTCTGTGCTTCGGTGTATTTTCTGCTTTCCGGCATTGCAGAGAGATGCGGAGGATATTGAAGAATGGCAGAGGATACAGGAGAATTCGGGAGGATTTCTGAAAATAATCGCGAAAAATTTCAAAGGATTGCGGTTTTTAAGGAAATTTTCAAAAAATTAAAGGAATTTGCAAATATATATTGCATTTTCCTATGGTATTTGCTACAATATCAGCCAGAATACTTTCCGTAGTATTCCGCCGCCCGGTCTTTACCGGATACGGTATCTTTTCGGAAGGATGTTTTCGCCGTTTAATCGTGCGGTTTGAAAATGGAAAGATTTATCGAACTTCGCGGTGTCTCCAAGGTCTTTGACGGGGAGACTGTCCTTGACAATATCGATCTCGATATCCACGACAAGGAATTTGTAACGCTGCTCGGTCCCTCGGGCTGCGGAAAAACCACCACGCTCCGTATTATTGGCGGCTTTGTTACGCCGGACAGCGGGGAATTGCTTTTTGACGGAGTGCGCATGGAAGGCGTTCCTCCATACAAAAGACCTGTCAATACGGTCTTCCAGAGATATGCCTTGTTCCC
>JAXFQY010000085.1:0-14774 GCA_034178705.1 Eubacteriales bacterium
ATACTTCTATCACAAAACTCAGGTATGACAATATAAAGAAGATTAAAGAAAAGAACAATGTCGTTATGATATTTTTCAACAATAATATAGCACTCCGACTCTACAAGGATGCTTTTGTAGAAGGTTCTTGGGAGGAATGCAAAGAAAAGATCAACTCTATGCTTAAATAAATTAACCCCGGCAGACTTAAAAATCTGTCGGAGAATTTCATCCCTATGAGAAGCTTCGTTTTCCAGCATTTTTTCTTCTTTTTCTCTTATTCTTCTGGATTTTTCTTTTCTGAAAGGGGAGGTTTTTCAAAAAGAAAAAGAAAAGGAAAGGGAAAGGAAAAGGGGAGAGAAAGAAAAGGGAGAGGATAATGAAAATTACCCCAAACACGATAAAAGTGTTTGCCCCTTGACATGTATTCAGCATTGCCGCTTGGAAAGATCCCAAGCATAAACCGCTTGGCAAAGCAAGAGACTCCTTAAGAAACGTTTTCCCCGCAAAAGGCGATTCTTTTTCTGCCTTTTGCGGGGATTTTTTGAGCGCGGTATAATAGCGGCGTGATTTTCAGCTTCTTTTTGTTGCAGGCAGTATGCTTTAGTCTTGTGCTGGGAAGACGGCTTTACAAAAACCTTACAAAAGCTTTACCAAGAGAGGGAAGAAAGCCTGCGGCAGATTTGCTACAATACAGACGAACAAACAAAAGGAGATGAAAAAAATGAAAAGAATCCCTCATAAAATCTGTGTCTGTATGCTGGCGCTCTTGATGTTGCTTGCGCTCCCAGGGCTTTCCGGTTGCGGAAAAAAGGACAGTTTTGATTCACAGAAGGCAATCAGTGTTGTGGCGCGGGAGGATGGAAGCGGGACAAAATCTGCTTTTATGGAAATTATCGGACTGAAGGGTAAGGCAGATGTTTCCGGCGTGATTATTGCAACCGGCACGGCGGCCATGCTCGCGGAGGTCCGATCAAACCCTCTTGCGATCGGGTATGAGAGCCTCGGATATGTTACAAGCGACGTGAAGGTCCTGAAGGTGGACGGCGTTTCCGCAACGGTTGAGAATATTAAAAACGGAAGCTACAAAATTGCCCGCCCGTTAAACGTGGTCTATCAACCGAAAAACGGGGAAAAGGCACTGAACGCGGCTTTCCTTGCCTTCCTGCAGAGTGATACGGCTCAGTCCATCATCAAAGAAAACGGGTATGTTTCTCTCATCGACGGAGCAGGCAGCTATACAGTGGACGCTTCTCTCGCGGGAACACTTGATATTTCCGGAAGCACCTCGCTTCAACCGCTGATGATCAAGCTTGCCGCAGAATTTGAAAGAATCCAGAAGAATGTCACGGTGACTGTCTCCGGCGGAGGCAGCGGAACCGGTTATAAGAACGCCGCCGAAGGGGTCAGTGATTTTGGAATGATCTCCGAAACTTTCAAAGAGGAAAAGGCGCCCGGCTGCACTTATTACGAAGTGGCGAAGGACGGTATTGCGCTGATTGTCAACACCGCAAACCCTCAGGAGAGCATTTCGCTCACCGCTTTGAAAAACATCTACAATTCCGAGGCAGGTGCGGAAGCGGTGAAAACCTGGGCGGATGCCGGAAAGTGATTTCGGATGACAAGTATTCGATGGTCCCGCGTGAAGGAGAAAGGCGCCAAAGCGCTCTTTCTCCTTACCGCGCTTTTCTCTATGGCTGCGCTGATCACCATTACGGTTTTCCTGCTTGCCAATGGTATTCCGTTTATCGCAGAAACCGGCGTCGGAGAGTTTCTGCTCGGGCTTCGCTGGGCTCCGCTTGCAGACAGTCCGTCCTACGGTGTCCTGCCGATGATCGTGGCAACGCTCTGTGTAACGGCGCTGTCCGTTTTGATCGGTGTGTTTGTTGGGGTGCTTACCGCCGTGTGCCTTTATAAGTTCTGCCCGCGCCGGCTGGTTTCCCCTGTCCGGCAGCTTATCAATCTGCTTGCCGGTATTCCCTCCGTGATCTTCGGGTTGTTCGGCATGACGCTGATTGTGCCGTTTGTGCGTGACTATCTCTCCCCGACGGGGGTGGGCTACGGAATTTTCTCCGCTTCTCTTGTGCTTGCAATTATGATTCTTCCGACGGTGGTAAGCGTAAGCCTGGACGCACTGCTTGCGGTTCCGGAAAGCTATTATGAAGGGGCACTCGCCCTCGGAGCGACAAAGGAGGAGTCAACCTTCCGCATCCTTCTCCCTGCGGCAAAGAGCGGCGTGACTGCGGGAGTTGTACTGGCAACCGGGCGTGCCCTCGGAGAGACCATGGCAGTCATTATGGTTATCGGCGGCAGTCCGGAAATGCCCCACAGTCTTTTTCAGAGCGTACGAACCCTTACCTCCAATATCGCAATGGGAGCAATGGAGCTTCAGGGAGATGCCCTGTCTGCCCTGATTGCCTCCGGCGTTGTGCTGTTTGTCTTTGCGCTCCTGCTGAATGTCAGTTTTTCGCTTCTGAAAGGAGACGGAGAAAAAAGGGGGAAAAAACATGCAAAATAAGGCGAAAGTACCCGTCAGCCGCTATCTTTTCCGGATTTTGAAGTGGCTCTGCGTTGCGATGACGGTACTCTCCGTGCTTGTCCTTGCCGCTGTGATCGTTTATGTGTTCGCGGACGGTGCCGCAAAGCTGTCGCGGGAGCTGATTCTCGGGGATTACAGCACCACACCGTCCATTCTTCCCGCTCTGGTTGGAACAGTGGAGCTTGTGCTGATTGCCTCTTTGATTGCCGTCCCTTTCGGAATCGGGAGCGCCGTGTTTCTTGCGGAATACACCGACCACACCGGACCCCTGGTCCGCGCCATTCGGATTGCGGTGGAAACGCTTGCCGGAATTCCGAGTATAGTTTACGGGCTTTTCGGCTATCTCGTTTTTGTTGTGGCGCTTGGCTGGGGATATACGCTTCTCGGCGGCGGGATTACTCTTGCGGTGATGATCCTTCCGGTGATTGTCCGCTCCACGGAGGAAAGTCTTCTTGCCGTTCCTGTTTCCTATCGTGAGGGTGCGTACGCTCTCGGCGCAGAAAAGGTCAGAACGATTTTCCGGATCGTTCTTCCCGCCGCGTCCGGCGGTATCGTAACGGCAATCATTCTTGCGGTTGGCAGGGTGATTTCGGAAAGTGCCGTGCTGATCCTGACGGTCGGTATGGTGGTCAACAAAATGCCCCCGGATATCCTTTCTCCCGGAACCAGTTTGGCACTTGATATCTACTACTTTGCCAGTCACGGTTACCCGAACGAAGCGGCGGCTACTTCCGTTGTTCTGCTTGTCTTTGTTCTGCTGATCAATCTCGGCGCGGGTGCCATCGGTAAAATGTTTGAAAGAAAGGCAGGTGCTCTGCGATGAATAACGAGCTGTTTTCGCCCGTGCGCGCGGCGGATATCTCTGTCAGGGACTGTAATCTGATGTATGGGGAGTTCCACGCTCTGAAAAATATTAACATTGAGATTCCTGCGAAGGAAATCACCGCCCTCATCGGTCCCTCCGGCTGCGGAAAATCCACTTTTCTGAAAATATTCAACCGCATGAACGATCTTGTCCCCGATTGCCGCGTGACCGGAAAATTCCTCGTCGGAGGGACGGATATTTATGCCAAGGACACGGATGTCAACTTGCTGCGGCGAAATGTCGGAATGGTTTTTCAGAAGCCGAATCCGTTTCCGATGAGCATTTATGAGAATATTGCCTTTGCGCCAAAGACCTTCGGCATTCGCAGGAAACCGGAGGTCGACGAGATCGTCGAGCGGTCGCTTGTCCGCGCGGGGATCTGGGACGAGGTGAAGGACAGGCTGCGCAAAAGCGCCCTCGGAATGAGCGGCGGTCAGCAGCAGCGTCTTTGCATTGCTCGCGCACTTGCGGCCAATCCCTCTGTGCTCCTGATGGATGAACCGACCTCGGCACTCGATCCGATTTCCACCGGAAAAATCGAGGAGCTGATGGAGGAGCTGAAGCAGGACATGACAGTTGTTATCGTCACACATAATATGCAGCAGGCAACCCGCATTGCAGACAACACCGCTTTCTTTCTGCTCGGGGAGCTGATTGAATATGACACAACCGAAAACATCTTTTCCTGTCCCGCCGACAAACGGACGGAGAACTATATTTCCGGCAGATTCGGATGATACGTGCGATAATCTTGAAAAAAAGGGAAAGGTATGATAAAATGAGTATCAGAAGCAAATACGAATCGGAGCTTGCCCTCGTTTTCAATAAAATGGTCGGTATGTGCCACGCTGTCGAACTGGCGATTGAAAAATCCATCACCGCTCTGCGGATGCGGGATACCGAGCTTGCCCGCGAGGTGATGCAGGAGGACAAGAATATTGACAATACCGAACGGGAGATTGAGCAGGACTGCCTGAAAATCCTCCTCATGGAGCGCCCGGTTGCAAGCGATTTCCGGGATGTTTCCGCGGCACTCAAAATGATTACCGACCTGGAGCGGATTGCCGATCAGGCAGCGGACATTTCGGAAATATCCCTTCAGTTCGGACAGGAGGAGTTCATTAAGGAGCCTGAGCATATTGCACAGATGGCGAAGCTTGCCATCGGCATGGTAAAGGATGGCGTGCAAAGCTATATCAATCGCGATCTTGAGACCGCCCGTGGGCTGGATAAGAGGGATGACTGGGTTGACGAGCTCTTCGAGACGATCAAACAGGATTTGATCGAATTGATCCGTAGGGATCCTGCCAACGCCGATCAGGCGATTCTGTTCATGATGATTGCGAAATACCTGGAACGGATCGGCGACCACGCCGTTAACATCGGAGAGTGGGTGGAGTATGCCGTAACGGGGTATCATAAAATCGGATAGGAGAGGTGCCTATGAGCGCAAAAAGCCTGATTTATGCTGTCGATGACGAGCAGTCCATACGGGAGCTTTACTCCTGTGCGTTGGAAAGCGCGGACTTTGCGGTTTCCTGTTTTTCGGATGCTGACGGACTTTTTGCCGCTCTACGGGATCGGATCCCGGATATCATTCTGCTTGATATCATGCTCGACGGCAGGGACGGGTACCAGATCCTTGCCGCTCTTCGCCGTGACGTGCGGTATGCTGCCGTACCCGTGATCATGGTCAGCGCAAAGGGAAGTGAGCTGGATAAGGTAAAGGGGCTGAATCTCGGTGCGGACGATTATCTTTCCAAGCCGTTCGGTGTCCTGGAGCTTGTTGCGCGCATCCGGGCGAATCTGCGGCGTCTGACGCCTTCTGCGGACACAGAAAAATTCGAATACAAGGGAATTACGGTCGATGATGCACGGCACGAGCTTCGCATCAATGGGAAGCCGGTCAGGACGACGGCAAAGGAATACGCACTTCTGCGCGTGTTGGTACAGAACAGCGGGACGGTTCTTTCCCGCGACCGGCTGCTTGACACAGTCTGGGGAGAAAATTACGGAGAAACGCGGACGCTTGATTTGCATATCGCACAGATTCGCCGACTGATCCCGGACTCCGGTGCGGAGATCACAACCGTCCGCGGCGTGGGGTATATGCTGGAATGAAAAAGAAATACATTTGGTTCAATATCCTTCTGACGGCTTTGGCACTGCTCGCCTTTCTCGGCTTCGGTATCTCCGTTACACGGCGCAATCATTATGCCGAGGCGGAAAAGAAAATCGTTGAAATTACCGAAATCTACGTTCATCAGTATACCGATCCCTCGGTGACCGCACAAAAGCTCAGTGATGAAATCCGCATCACCGTGATCGACGCAACGGGAGCTGTTCTTGCCGACAGCGAGTCGGTAGACGTTTCCTCGCTCGGCAACCATCTGGATCGCGAGGAGCTTCTCGCTGCCCTGGAGGGGAAGCCGAGAACCGTGATCCGGAAAAGCGAAACGCTCGGCGTGGATATGGTATACTATGCCGAAAAGGCAGAAACAACGGATGGCTACGTGTTTATCCGCGTCGCCGTGCCGGTACAGAGCGCACGGAGCTATGTTCTTCTGACGCTTCCGCTGATGCTGATTGTTCTGCTTGGCGTATTGCTTGTTGCTTCGGTTGCAAGTGTGCTGTTCAGTCTCCGTCTGCTTGATCCGATCAAAAAAATCGGGCAGAACCTGCGGCAGGTTAAGAACGGGGTTTATCATCCGATGCTTCCCGATACCGGAGATGATGAGATCAATTCGGTTGTGCAGGAGATCAACGAACTCAGTAAGACTCTTCAGGATACGATCCAAAACGCAGAAAGTGAAAAGACGCGCCTCGATTATATCCTTGATCATATTTCGGACGGAATTGTGGCGCTGGATTGTGAAAGCGGAAACATTACCCTCTGTAACAAGGCGGCATCGGCGATCTTTGCCGTATCTTCCCCCATTGACCGCCATTATTCCTGTCTGACCGCCAATCCGGACTGGAATGAGAGTATTGGCCGGTTTCTGTCCGGTACAGCGGATCAGAACGGGGAGTTTGCCACAGAGAGCAAGGTCTTTACCTATACGATGCGTCGGCTTGCAAACGGAATCGCCGTTATCGTTTTGACCGATATCACCGCGGAGCATGAGAGCGCGCGCCTACGCAGTGAGTTCTTTGCCAATGCGTCACATGAATTGAAAACACCGCTGACGGCAATCAAGGGCTTCAATGAGATCGTGGGAATGAAAACCGAGGATGAGGAAATCCGTGACTATTCCCGCAGAATCGGGAAAGAGGCGGACCGTATGATCTCCTTGATCGGCGATATGCTCGATCTTTCCCGTCTTGAGAGCGGACAGAAGCTGCACCCGGAGCCGGTTTCACTTCGCTCTGCTGCGCAGGAGGTGGCTGATACCCTTTCTCCTCTGGCGGCAGAAAAGCAGATTTCCCTCAGCGTCCAGGGGGACGCCACCGCGTCGGCAGAGCGCGAACATATAACCGAGCTCATCAAGAATCTCGCCGAAAACGGCGTGCGTTACAACCGACCGGACGGGCATGTTTGCATCAGCATCCGGGAGGAAGACAAAACTGCGGTTCTGACTGTCGCGGATGACGGCATCGGAATTGACGAGAAGGATCAGGGAAGGATTTTTGAGCGTTTCTACCGTGTCAGCAAATCACGCACCCGCGAAACGGGAGGAACCGGACTCGGACTTGCTATTGTCAAACACATCTGTTCCCTTTATGATGCGGAACTGTCGCTCCGGTCCAAGCCGGGCGTCGGAACCGAGATTACAGTCCGGTTCCCCCACTTCTCTTGAAATTTGCTTTCTCATAACGCCCCACTTCTTTTCCAAGCCAGAGTTGCGGTTGTTTTTCCAACAGTCATGCATCCTTGTAAAAACAATATCATATTATCCCTCCCTTCATTCGAATAAAAAATTAACTACTCGACAAATCCCGCTTTGTTTCTCACATAACAGGAGAAAAGACAAGAACAGCCACAGTAGAGCAAGCTACTATGGCTGTTTACTGTCTTATGAACAGCACCTTCCGACCGCAGTTTCTCTTTTCTGAAGAGGTTTGGATCCGCTTTTGCCGGATTTCCTTTTACGAGCGCCGGGAGGAGAGGTGAGTTTTCAGCATCCGGATTGCATCCGCGTAGCCGGAAAGTCCTCTGCCCTTGATTGTTCCGATGCACGCCGCGCTGGTATAGGAGTGGCGGCGGAACTCTTCACGCCGATCCACGTCGGAAATGTGCACCTCGACGGCCGGCAGAGAAACCGCCTTCAAAGCATCCGGGATGGCAACGCTTGTATGTGTATAGGCGGCGGGGTTGATAACAATGCCGTCGCAGACCCCGTATGCCGCCTGAATACGGTCGACGATAGCGCCTTCATGGTTGGACTGGAAGCAGGTAACCTCGATGCCTTCCTCTGCGCAGGTTTGTTCGACCAACGCGACAAGGTCGTCATAGGTTTCCTTTCCGTAGATATCCGGTTCCCGCAGACCGAGGAGATTCAGGTTCGGACCATTGATAACAAGCAGCTTCATGCCTTTCTCTCCTTTTTCTGTCAGACAATTTCGGAATAGCTTCCGAGATAGGAGAACTCTTCGCAGACACCCGGAAGCTCTCCCATCAGTTCCAGAAATTGCTGAGAATAAACCGGTGTTTCCAGATCAAAGTAGAACATGAATTCAAAGTTGCGTTCCGGCATCGGACGGCTTTCCAGTTTGTTCAGGTTCAGGCCGAGAGCATAAAACCGCGAAAGCAGCTTGTAAAGGGAACCCGGTTCATGCGGCAGCACCGCCATCAGACTTGTGCGGTCCGCACCGGGGTAGATCTCGGTATCCTTGGAAATGCAGATGAAGCGGGTGAAGTTACTGCCGCGGTCCTGTACGGACGCCTCCAGACATTCCAGCCCGTATAGCTTGATGCAGGCACGGGAGGCGAGCGCAGCGATATCTTTCCGGTCGGATTCAGCAACCATTTTTGCGGCCGCTGCGGTGTTCTCACAGGCGATCACACGCACGCCGGACAAATGGCGAAGGTATTCCTCGCATTGGCTGATTGCCTGCTCGTGGGAGTAGATTTCCCGGATGTCCGAGAGCTTGGTTCCGGGCTTGGCAAGCAAATTGTGGTCCACCTTCAGACGGATGCTGCGCACGATCCGGAAGCTGTGCTGCGTCATCAGATCGTAGACTGCGTTGACCGACCCCGCCGTGCTGTTTTCCAAAGGAATGACGCCGTAGCGGCACATTCCTTTTTCAATTGCGGAGAAAACCGCATCAAAGCTGGAAAAATACATAATATCGGCAAGTCTGAAAAGCTTATCGCAGGCGAGCTGGGAGTTGGCACCCGGAACCCCCTGGCAGGCAACCGTTGCCTGCGTCGGGAAAACCTTAGGCGTGGTTTCGATGGCGCGGCGGATTTCTTCGGTCAGAGGGGTTGGTCGGGCGAGCAGGCGGCTTTGATAGCTCCGGCTCAGGTCAAAGAGCAGGGAATAAAGGGAGACGGTATATTCCCGAAGTGCCTCCGGGGCTTTTGCGGAAACGGCAAGAAGCTTTTCGCGTTCGCGGGAGGCGTCAAGAACCGGAAGTCCCTTTTCTCTCTTGTATTCCGCAATATTCGATGCGGTTTCCATCCGTTCGGAGAAAAGCCGGACAATGCTGTCGTCAATATCGTCGATTTTCTTTCTGTAATCGCTGAGATCCATTTTAGTTTCTTTCCTTTCTTCGCCCGAGCAGGGCGTCATATACCGCAATCGCAGCGGCAGATTCCACGCAGGGAACGGCACGGGGAACGATGCAGGGGTCATGCCGCCCGCGGGCGGAGAGAGTGGTTTCGGTTCGGTCGGTAAGGTCAACGCTTTGCTGTTCTTTGGCAATCGTCGGAGTCGGTTTTACGGCGACGCGGAAGGTAAGCGGCATGCCGTCCGTAATTCCGCCGAGAATTCCGCCG
This sequence comes from Eubacteriales bacterium, assembly GCA_034178705.1. Lineage (GTDB taxonomy): Bacteria > Bacillota > Clostridia > Oscillospirales > CAG-272 > RUG12395. The sequence goes on from JAXFQY010000085.1 coordinate 9,322, forward strand.
CAGCGGTTGGTTTTTGTCCGGACATCTTCACCGCACAGAGTGAAGGCATCGTTGTTTTCGCTGCCTCGGAGCCGGGCGGCTTCAAAGCCGTTCCCGAACTCGATTCCCTTGATTGCGGGAATCCCGAAAACAATCGCTGCAAGCCGGTTTTCCATGCCGCCAAAAATCGGATCGCCGAGCCCGGCGGGAAGACCGAGAACAGCGCACTCAATCACGCCGCCGACCGAATCTCCGTCGGCATGGGCAGCAGCAATTGCCGCGCGCATCTCGGCGCCGCGTGCGTCCGAGACAACGGGAAATTCCTTATCTGCCGTGGAGACGGTCAGTTCTCCTTCGTCATGTATACCTGCTATTTCGGCAATACGGGAAATCACGGTGATTCCTTCCTTTAGAAGCAGCTGAAGGCAGATACCGCCGGCGATACAGAGCGGAGCCGTCAATCTGCCCGAAAAATGTCCGCCGCCTGTCGGATCCTGTGCGCCGCCGTATTTGACGGAAGCGGTATAATCCGCGTGACCGGGTCGGGGAATGCGGGAGAACTGTGAGTAGTCGCCGGGGCGGGCATCACCGTTGCGGATCACGGCTGTGAGAGGGGCGCCGCAAAGGGCACCGTTCGCGATTCCGGAGACAAACTCCGGTGTGTCTGCTTCCCGGCGTGCGGTCGACCAGCTGTTTCTGCCGGGGGCGCGTCGCTCAAGAAAGCGTTGAAGGGCTTCGGGGTCGAAGCGTTCTCCTGCAGGAATGCCCTCAAGGGTCATTCCGATCATCGGAGAATGGGATTGACCGAAAACTGTCAATCGGAGGTTTTCTCCGTAGCTGCTGCTCATTGCTTTCCTCCTGTTAAGTGATCGAAATCCTCCCAAAAACGCGGGTAGGACTTGCTGACGGATTCGCTTCCGGTGAGAAGAACGTCGCCTGTCGCCGCGCAGGCGGCGACGGCAGCGGACATGGCAAGTCGGTGGTCGCCGCGTGCATCCACAGTTCCTCCGCAAAGCGCGGGGACACCCCGTATGGTCAAGGTGTCTTCGCTTTCCGCGGCGCTTCCTCCGAGTGCGTTAATCAGCGCGGCGGTTCCGGAAAGGCGGTCGGACTCCTTCAGGCGGAGCCTTCCCGCATTGACAATATGGGTCTCTCCCTCCGCCGTGGCGGCAAGTACCCCGAGAACCGGAATGAGGTCGGGAATCGCGGAGGCGTCGATTGTCTGTCCTTTCAACTTTCCTTTGCTGACCGTAACGGTATCCTCAGTACGGCTGATTTTTGCTCCGAAGCCGGAAAGAACAGGCAGAATGGCGGCGTCTCCCTGTTTCGTGTCGGACGGAAGTCCCTGTACGGAAACGCCCTCCTCCGATAGTGCTCCGATGCATAGAAAAAAGGCAGCACCGGAAAAGTCCCCTTCGACTGTAACGCGAGGCGGGAGCCGAAAGCGCTGTTCCCCGGGTATCCGATAACAGGCACCTGCTTTTTCGTAAATTACTCCGCAGCAACGGAGAACCGCTTCGGTCATGGAAATATAGCCTTCGGACTCAATCTGCCCAGTCACGGTCAGCGTGCTTTCTCCGGGAAGAAGCGGCAGTGCGGTCAGCAGTCCGGAAATGAATTGAGAGGATACATTTCCGGGGAGCGTAAAGCTGCCCGGAGACAATCTGCCGCTGCAGATAAGGTCGTTTCCGTCCTCAGAGAATGACATACCGTGAAGGATCAGTTCGGAGCGGAGCGGTTCAAGCGGACGGAGTGGGAGTCTGCCGCGGCGGAGAAAACGCGCCTGTGCGCCAAGTGCTCCCGCAATGGGGAGGAGAAAGCGAAGCGTCGTTCCCGATTCACCGCACGGAAGAACCGGTTTCTCTGGAACGGAGGCAATCGGTCGTACACGCAGAATCCCCTCGTCGGTGCTGTCGATCCCGGCACCGAGCGACTGCAGGCATCCGACAGTCGCAACAATATCCTCGGACAGATTGCCGCAGAGAATCTCACTTTCTTCCGTTCCCAGCGCAGCGGCAATCAGCCATCGGTGCGCTGCGGATTTGGAAGCAGGTACGGCAATCCGCCCGGAACGTGAACCCGGCACAATGCGGCGCATCATTCTGCCCCTCCCGCGTGCAGCCAGTCCAGAAGCTCTTCGGTCGGAAGCGGCAGGATGCGGCAGCGTCCGATAGCTTCCGGCACAATCAGGTCTATCGTGCCGCCAACCCGTTTTTTGTCTGAAAGAGCTGCGCGGTACAGTGCGTCTGCAGAAAAGTCCGTGTTGCACGGAAGCCCGCAGCTTTGCAGAAGTCCGGTGAGGGCATGCGGCACATCGGGGGTGCAGAAGCCCTTGGCTACGGCGGCACGTGCGATCATTGTCATCCCCACCGCCACAGCGGCGCCGTGAGGAACGGTATAGCCGCTGCAGGCTTCAATCGCGTGTCCGAACGTATGCCCGAGATTCAGCATTTGACGGGAACCGCGGTCGAATTCATCCGCTTCCACAAGATCCCGCTTCATCCCGACGCATACGGAAATCACGTGCTCATATTGCTCACGGACGGGTATCTTTTCCAACTCGGAAAAGAAGCAGGCATTTCCGAGCAGGGCATATTTGATAACCTCCGCACAGCCGCAGGCGTATTCCTCCTCCGGCAGGGTCCTAAGGGTTTTGGGGTCACAGAGTACCCGGGAGGGCTGACAGAAGCAGCCTGCAAGATTTTTTCCCGCTTCAAGATCGATGGCGGTTTTTCCTCCGACCGAGGAATCGACCATGGCAAGCAGCGTAGTGGGAATCTGAAGACAACGGATTCCGCGCAGATAGGTTGCAGCGGCAAACCCGGCGAGATCCCCGACGACCCCGCCCCCGAGGGCAATCACAAGATCCCCTCGGGTCAGACGGTTTTCTGCGAGAAAATTCAGAAGCTCCCCATAGGTTGCAAGGCTTTTGTGCTTTTCTCCATGAGGAAAAACAAAACGGGAAACAGAAAAACCTGCATGTGCAAGGGAGGCACACACCCTTTCCCCGTAAAGGGGAAAAACATGATCATCCGATACGACAGCGGCACTTGCGGCGCCGCCGAGTCGGTCGGCGTATTCCCCGACCCGGTCGAGCAGACCTTCGTCTACTGTTACACAGTATTTTTTTGAAGCCGATACGGATATTTCGGTCAATGTCCGTCCACCTCCTCTTTGCGCTTTTTGCCGTCTTCCAGCAGCCGGATGAGACGTGCTTCATCTTTTTCTGCCAGTGCATCACGGTATTCGCGCAGATTGCCGAGCAGAGTGTCAAGCTCGCAAAGCAGATTGTCTCTATCCTCAAGGAAAAGCTCTGCCCACATCGGAGCACTCAGCCATGCCACGCGGGTCATATCACGATAGCTTCCGGCGGAAACGCCGTCCTTCTTTTTTGCTGTCGGACTTTTGATATAGGCGTTTGAGACAAGATGCGCAAGCTGTGAGGTAAAGGCAATGGTTTCGTCGTGCCGCTGTGCCGTGGTTACGGCAATTCTGCCAAAGCCGGCAGGAGCAAGCAGCTCTTTTGTCTTTTCCAGGAGATCAATCCGGTTGAAATCCGGCGGAACGATGACCATGGGGGCGCCGGCGAAGAGCTTTGCGTCGGCATATTTGAAGCCGGAGTTGTGAGTGCCTGCCATAGGATGCCCACCGAGAAAGGTAAAGCCGTACCGTTCGGCAAGAGGGAAACAGGCATCGCAGACGGACCGTTTGACGCCGCACGCATCCAGAACTATGGGGTGTTTGCCGATGTGCGAAGCTTCTTTTTCAACCCAATCCACAGCGGCGCGCGGGTAAACGCAAAGGAGGATAAGGTCACATTCCGGCAGCTCGGCTTGGGTAAGCTTGCCGTCTGCGACGCCGCTCAGAATGGCGAAGTCCGGAACGCTGGGGTCGATATCTTCAACAAGGACACGGTGCCCGGCTGCTTTGTAGGCTTTGGCAAAGGAACCGCCGATCAGCCCGATTCCGACAACCCCGACGGTCATTTTGTGATGACCTCGCGGATCTCTCCGACCTTTGCCGCAAGCGCGGCGAAGTCATTCGGTGTGATCGACTGTGCCCCGTCACAGAGCGCGTGCATCGGATCGTTGTGTACCTCTATAATAAGACCGTCTGCTCCGCATGCTGTTCCGGCAAGCGCCATCGGCGGGACCAGACGTGCAATTCCGGTCGCGTGGCTCGGATCGACGATGATCGGAAGGTGTGTCAACTCATGGAGCATCGGAACTGCGGAAAGGTCCAGCGTATTCCGCGTGTAGTCGCTGTATGTGCGGATGCCGCGTTCGCAAAGCATCACGCGCTCGTTGCCGCTCGCCATAATATACTCCGCGCTCATCAGCAGTTCCTTCAAGGTGTTGGCAAGACCTCTTTTCAGAAGAATCGGCTTATTCAGCTTGCCAAGCTCACGCAGAAGGTCAAAATTCTGCATGTTCCGCGCTCCGACCTGAAGAACATCCACATCCTCGAAAAGAGGAAGGTCGGTGACGCTCATGATTTCGGTAACAATCGGCAGCCCGGTTTCTTCACGGGCAATTTTCAGAAGCTCAATGCCCTGCGCTTTCAGTCCGGGAAAGTCATAGGGAGAAGTACGGGGCTTGAAAGCGCCTCCGCGAAGCATCTTGGCGCCCGCTGCTTTGACCGATTTTGCAACGGATACAATCTGCTCCTCGGATTCTACGGAGCAGGGACCGGCGATCATACAGAAGTTTCCGCCACCCACCTTGACGTCTCCGATTTCAATTACCATGTCTTCCGGATGAAATTTACGGTTGCAGCATTTGAACGGCTCGGAAACGCGCTTGACAGAGTCGACAATGTCAAGACTCTCCACAAGCTCGGTGTCTACCTTTGTCGTGTCTCCGATCAGTCCCAGTACCGTCTGGAAGCGTCCTTCGGAAACGTGAATGTCAAGCCCCAGGTTTTTGAGCCAGCCGACCAGCTGCTCGCGTCGTTCCTTGCTTGCTCCGGGTTTCAGTACAACAATCATTTTATAATCCTCCTGATAAGTTAAGTTACAGTGAAAAACAAAACCGCCGTACGGACTTGTGTCCGTACGGCGGTTCCTTATAACACTGCTTTTCGGTTAAAGAATCAAGCACGGTGTTTTGCAGGAAATCCGTTCTCAGGCAGCACAAATCACTTTTACTTTTTCGGGCGAAAAGTAAAAGTAATAATAAAATCGATTGGCGGCTGCGCTGCGAATGACCTGCATGACTCTGCTTCAAACTCCTCTCCGGATATTTGGTTTTAGTGTAACAGATGAAACGGAATTTGTCAAGACAAATTCCCAAAAAAGAAACGGAAGTTTTTCAAAAAAACATCTTGACAAGAGTGGAGGGACGTGATATACTAACAAAGCTGTCGCGAAAAAGCGCGGCTCGGTCCTTGAAAAACGGAATAACAGAAAGAGGAAAGCACTTACAAAAGATAAGTGACGGAACTCGACAATTCTTTAGAGTAACTACAACTCAAAA
>JAXFQY010000086.1:0-23686 GCA_034178705.1 Eubacteriales bacterium
CGGCTTCGCCGCTCTTGACTCCGCCTCCGGCATATGCTTTCAGGCAATTAAGCGGAGCGTAGCCGCTCCACCGCCGGATTCCGGCACGTGATTTCATTTTGTCAGAGACGAATTTGCGAAATATACTTGACAGTACCAAAAGTTTTATATGGTTTCGTTTTCGCTCACAACTGCAAGCGCAATTCTCGCACCAAGCTTGAAAGCATACTCAAATATAGCTGCTTCACCAAGACTCATATACTCGCTCCAACAGTCGTGAAACTTTTCGAAGATTTCCCTCTGCTCATCAGAGAAGCTTTTATCCAAATCCTCGTGGTGACGTGACATATAGCCGAGCAACTCTTTCATTTCCTTGGTATTGTTTCTACTATCCTCTTGCGGAATTATGTTTCCGTGCCAAAGTTCGTTGATGATCGACCTCATTGATAGACCACCTCCTGCATGACAATCTCTTCTGCGTTTGCTTTAATGTTGTTCATCTCTGCTGCCCATTGAAGCGCGTTATGAGCCTTCAGAACTTCGCCTATGCCACGTTCTTTAGCAAGACGAGGAATAATGTGGTCGAGCAATTCGTGAGCTTGAATATCAATGGCGTGTAGGTATTCATTTAATCGTCCCTCGGCAAGCAAAGTCGTATATGTTCCCCTTCTATGCTTCTTCATAAATTCAAGGCGAAGATTGGCATACTTACCAAGAGAATAATTTGTCTGCTCGGGAAGTTCAAGATTTGGGTAACGGATTCCGTTACGTTCTGTATAAGTAATGTTTTTCATAATAAATATCCTTTCGTTTTAAGTTTTGGCATCACGGTTACAAAAGGATATTCAGGCGGTGATCTTGCTCGATGCCGCAAACCATGGCGTGTCATGATAAATCACCGAAAAACAAAAGAAATCCGAAACCATCGCCGATTGGCAATAATTTCGGATTTCTCTCTTCTGGCTCCCCCTACTGGACTTGAACCAGTGACACCCTGATTAACAGTCAGGTGCTCTACCGACTGAGCTAAGGAGGAATAGAAGTCGCGGACGAATTTCCGCTGACTTGATAAGTATACCATACCTCTTTCGAATTTACAAGAGGTTTTTGAAAAAAGTTTGCGAAAAAAAGAAAAAACACATTTCGCTGAAGGCGGCGCTGCAATTTCCGATATATAGATGGAGGGCAAAAAGGGGGAGAACAAACGGAGCCGAACAAAAAAACGTTCAGGCAAGGAAGGAAAAGGCTCAGAACGTGGAAGGGCGGGGAAAAAAGTTTTCAGAAGGAACAATCGGGAAGAGGCGGTTGAGCTTTCTGTGTTCGGAAGAAAAAAGGCAGGTTTTCGGTCGGAGGCTTTTCTGTGCGGTGCTCTATTTCAGGCATCCGGCAACGGAAAGCACAAACAGCTTCTCGCCCAGATAGAAAGAAGAGGTCAAAAGGTCATCGGCATGTCCTTCGGTCGGATCTTTGACGAAAAACGGTTCTGTTGCAAATGCCTTGAAGGCTGCTTCCCGCCGGGTCCAGAAACGGCAGAATTCCACTCCGGACAGATCGGATTTTGCTGCTTCGGTTTCTTCAGAGGGGAAAAAACGGTCTAGCACTCTTCGATTGACCTCCGACAGCGGGGAACATAACTCGATATCGATTCCGACCGGTCTGTCAGATATAGCGGCAGCGGCAACACCGTGCGAATGGCTCAGACTGACAAAAAGCTCGCCACCCAGCAGGGGTTTCCCGTCTGCGTTTTTGTGCAGAGACGCAAAGAGCGCCTCTCCGTCCGTGCCGAAGCGCGTGATGAGCAGGGAGCGGAGCAGTGCGCGGGCGGCATTTCCTTCGGTTGTATCCGACGAAAAGGGCTTACAGATATAATCAAGCATTTTTTCGAAGCTCTTTCACCTTGCGATTGACCCGGCGGCGGATTTTCAAAATGTCCCGGAACATCCGGAGACTGTCGCCGACAAGATGAATCTTGGACTCTCCGTGATTCAGTATACGGACAGGCATTTCTTCAATTTTCATGCCAAGCCGGGTGGCATAGCAAAGCGCCTCAAAGTCAAAGGCGAAGCGATCGGTTTCGCAAAGCGAGAAAATCTGTTTTGCCGCTTTTCCGGTAAAGCATTTAAACCCGGTCTGAGAGTCACTCAGGCGGAACCCTCCCAGACGCTGCAGAAGCCACAAATAGATCTTGGAGGCGAGCTTCCTGGCTGCCGTGTAACCCGCATAGCCGTCGCCTGCAAGTTTGCGGGAGCCGATAACGAGGTCGGCATCCGGATGTGCCGCAAAAACCTTCACTGCTTCTCCGATGACCTCAGTACCGTAAGCAAGGTCGGCATCGGTGAACAGACAAATGTCTCCGCTTGCCGCAAGCATACCGGTGCGGACGGCACAGCCCTTTCCGCGGTTCGGTTGATAACCGATAACCCGGCAGTTCGGCAGCCCAAGCCCGCGGACGAGATCGCCGCAGCCGTCTGTGCTTCCGTCATCAATATAGATCAGTTCGGAATCGGGGAAGTTTGACCGAAGGTAAGCGGAGAGCGCTCGGGCGTTATTTTCAATGATTTTTCCTTCGTTGTACATTGGGATACAGACAGAAAGCTTCATGAAATCCTCCGATTTATCGTTCGTAGACAGAAAGGTCAAAAGAAAAGGTAACCGTAAGCTCAGGCAGGGCAAAAAGCCGCTCCGCCGCCTCCCGGGCGGTTCTGCGACAGTAAGGCGTCATCAGATAAAGTGCATGCAGTGCGTCGGGGTTCAGGGTTCGCCGGTAGGAAAGTGTTTCCCGACCGACCGGGCGGAGTACCGACGGCAGATCTCTGCGCTCGGTGTTTTCGTGTACCTCGTGATAAAGCACTGCCTTCAGTTCCGCGAGGTGATCCCGTCCGGCCGCGGCAAGGATCAGTCTTCCGCCGGGACGGAGAATGCGGAAATACTCCGCTTCCGCACAAGGGGCAAAGACAGACAGAACGGTATCACAGACGGCATCACCGACAGGAAGCGCATAGACAGAGGCAACAGAGAACAGTGTGTTGTCAATCCCCGCGGCTCGGGCCCTCTTGGCGGCATGCTCTACCGCGGTCTTGGAGAGGTCAAACCCGAAAAGTACGTCACAGTTCCGCGCGGCAAGGACCGAATAGTAGCCGTCCCCGCAGCCGCAGTCGATGGTAACTCCGGCCGACCGAGCGGTGACGGCTTCGGCGAGCGGAAGGTAGCTTCCCGTATCAAGAAAGGCGGTACGCGCGTGAACCATTTCCGGAGGATCTCCGCTTACGGGAAGATAACCTCCTCCCGCCAGATTGACATGCCCTGCACGGGAGAGGTCAAAGTTGTGTTTGCCTCCCGAACATTTCAGACAGCGTCCTTCCTGAATCAGTGGGGCATGGCAGACCGGACAAATCAGAATATCCTTTCTCATTTTTCAATCCGGATGAGCTTTGCCTGGAGGCAGTAACGGCCGCTTGTAGTGATGTTTGTGCAGGTGGAAAGCGTCAGAATACGGTCTGCCGGGGTCAGCTCAATATCTGTCTCAAACTGGGAGCAGGCTTTCATTTCCTGAAGAAAGCCGTTGTAGTCTTCTTCGGAATCGAAAATCACACGAAAATACTGGTGCCGCTTATCCGTTTTGAAGAAGGAAAAGGGCTGATAGACATAGAGCCCGTTGGTGGTATAAAGATAGATCAAGTGACTGCGGAAAAACTCCTCGTCGTTGAACTTGGTCAGGTTGGCAAACATCAGCCCCGTTGACATGTGATGTCCGTAGAGCACCGTGTTGCGATTGTATTCAATTCCACGTCGATCACAGCGCCAATCGGCGAAAATCGACCCGTGGTCGAGATAGCCGCGGTTGATCGGATCGTGAACCAGATAAAAATCATTGTCCTCGCCGAGGACAACCGGATAGCTGATAACGGTGTCCTCGATTCGGATATAGCAGTATATATCCGGATTTTGTGCCTGCATCTCCTGCAACCGGATTTTCAATCGCTCAATTTGCAGATTGTAGGTGGTTGTAACCGGAACCTGCGAACTGACAGCGCCGGAAATTCCGGTTCGGAGAAGCTCCGTAAGAGTTGTCAGATTCGGTGCCATATAATCCTTTGTAAGCGGAAGCACACCGTAATAGGCGACGGTATCCTCCTGCGTGTTCTCGGAAAAAAGTCCTTCCGAGAGATTGTTGTAGAGCTCTTTTGCATGGCGCGCGTCAAGGGCGCTGTCAATCAGCGTGGCAGCACAGATACAGAAAACTCCGATGCAGAGAAGAAGCAGGATGTCACTTAGCCCGTTGATGAGCTTTTTCCGTTTCTTCCGTACCGGTGCTGCGGCACCGAGATCCTCGGTTGTTGCCCGGTCAAGAGAGTCAAGAAAGACACCGCGGCTTTCCCGAGCCACGGATTCATTCTTTTCTTGTCCTTTTTTTCTCCACATGGTTTTCTCCATCATAAATTCTCCCGGATTTCTCCGGCAATGGCATCCGCGGTCAGCCCGGCAGATGCGAGAATGCTTTTCCCAAGGGTCCCGCGCAGTGCAAAATCGTCAATGGCGCGGATCCGCGTCTTTTTTCCGCGGAGTACCTCGCTGTGCCGGCGCTGCAGCTCATCCAGAAGGAGCATAGACGCGCCGCCCCGGCGGATTCCCTCCTCCAGAAACAGCAGAATACAGTTTCCCTCTGGCAGCAGGGAAGCGACACGCTCAGCAACCGTTTGGTAGGGGGAAAGCCGTTCGAGGAGAATGACCCCGCAGGGAACGCCTTCGGCACTGAGCATGGCTTCCGCTTTCAGTGCCTCGGCGGTGATTCTGCCATATGTGATTATGACGGCACGAGGTGCGGTTTTGTTCCCGAAATCGGCACGCGGCATCAGGGGCTCCGCTGCCGTGCCAAAATGCCGGTCAAGCTCCGGCATGTCTCCTGCGTTCGGATAGCGTACGGCACAGGGGTTCGCACTGCATGCCGCCGTCCGCATGGCGGCGGCAAGGGAAGCGAAGGAGAGGGGAGCAAACAGTTCAAAATTCGGCAGCTCGGACAGAAACGAGACATCGAAGATCCCGTGATGGGTCGGACCGTCCGCACCGGACAGCCCCGCACGATCCACACAGAATACGACAGGAAGTCCCTGCAGGGCAATATCGTGCACGGCATTGTCATAGGCACGCTGCAAAAAAGAGGAGTATACCGCAAAAAAAGGCTTTTTCCCTCCGGCAGCCAATCCGGCGCAGAAGGTTGCGGCATGGGCTTCCGCGATTCCGACATCAAAAAAACGATCGGGGAAGGCCTGGCTAAAGGGCAGAAGACCGGTGGATTCCGCCATTGAGGCGGTTACGGCGCAGATGCGTGGATCCTTCCGGGCAAGAGAGACAAGAAGCTCCCCCATTTCTGCGGAGAAATTCCGCGCTGCCGGTGTTCCGGCGGGAGGAATTCCGTGATATTTTGCGGGATTCTTTTCTGCGGGTTCGTATCCTTTCCCCTTGACGGTTTTCAGATGCAGAACGACACTCTCGTTCTGTGCCTTGGCGGCACGGAGCAGCCGCTCCACACTCGGATAGTCGTTTCCGTTTGCCGGACCGAGATAGTATAGCCCCATTTCCTCAAAAAAGTTCGAGGAAAACAGCATGTTTTTGAAAAACTTTTTGGTATCCCGCATTACACGGTAAAGCGGTTTTCCGATAAGGGGAATCCGGGAAATAAAATTCACCGTGCTTCGCTTGGTTTTCAGATAATTCGGGGAGCTGCGGATTTTCGCGATATGCCTAGCAAAGGCACCGATATTCCGGCTGATAGACATTTCGTTTTCATTCAGAATCACGATCAGACGAAGCCCGGAGCTGCAGTTGTTGAGTGCCTCATGGACCATGCCGCCGGTGAAGGCCCCATCCCCGACAATCGCCACGCTGAATGCGTCGGAACCGTCAAGCCGGTCTGCCTGCGCGAACCCGATTGCCGCGGAAAGCGCCGTGCTGCTGTGTCCCGCGCCAAAGGCATCATGTTCGCTTTCGTCCCGGCGGGTAAAGCCGGAAAGTCCGCCGGGCTTCCGCAGCTCGGAAAAACACTCCCGCCGTCCCGTGAGCAGCTTATGCACATAGCTCTGATGCCCGACATCAAAAATGATATGATCGTGCGGCGTGTCAAAGACGCGGTGAAGGGCAACCGTCAGCTCCACCACACCGAGGTTGGACGCCAGATGCCCACCGGTTTCGGTCACGTGCTCAATCAGAAACGCACGGATTTCCGCGCAGAGCGCGGGCATGTCCGCCGCGTCCATTGCCTTCAGATCGGCGGGGGAAGATATTCTGTTGAGCAGCGGATATTTTTCCGTAGACATGTTCATGGTTGCCCCCTGTATCTTTTCTATTTTAGCACGCTCTCCGTCTGAATGCAACCGATTTCAGAGGAAAAGGAGGAAAACAAAAGCGGCAAATCCGCTATCGTATCGGCAAGCGGTTTCCATCGGTTCCCTGATTTTTCCGCCCGTGCCGCAAAGCATTATAAATATCGCACGCCCAGTACGATCGCTCCGAGCAGAAGCAGGACAACACCGGTCACCCGGTTCAGGGTTTTCGGCTGTGCTTTGTTGGCAATAACCGCAGCGATTCTCGCCCAAACAAAAGTAAAGAGCACGCACAGAATCAGCGTTGTGAGGTCGGGCATACCGCCGATGGCAAAATGGCTGACGGCTCCGGTGAGTGCGGTGAAGGTCATTACAAACACGCTGGTTCCGACAGCGCATTTCAACTCATATCCGAGCAGGGTTGTGAGGGCGAGCAGCATCATCATGCCGCCGCCGGCGCCAACAAAGCCGCAGATAAATCCGATGACGGTTCCGCTGACAACGGCCTTGATTTTCTTGGTTTTTTCCGGAATGGCTTCCATCGATTCCTTGGTTGTCATGACCGGCTTGATGATGAATTTGACCCCGAGCAGCATCGTCATAAAGACGGAAAAACCACCCATTGTCGCGTTGGGGAGAAGGCTTGCGACATAGCTTCCGATCATGGAGAACAACAGCACAAACACCATGAGCAAAAGCCCGTTCCGGATATCAAGGTTTTTGTTCTTTTTGTAGGTATAAGCGCTGACGGCACTTGCCAGCACATCGCTTGCCAGCCCGACACCGACCGCCGCGTAGGCGGGCATATTCAGAAAGGTAATCAGCATCGGACTGATCACCGCGGCGGCACTCATGCCGGCGAAGCCCGTGCCGATGCCCGCTCCTGCACCCGCGAGAAAGCATATCAGGATTTTCAGAAAAAGTTCCATTTTCAGACCTCCGGATTAAGGAAATACGAAGCCCTTGTGATCCGTTGGAGAGTCGGAGACGGACAGCCTGTCGAAAAAATCCATTCCCGGGATGAGGGGTTTCGTTGCGGTTTCTAATATATTACCACAAACGCGCGCCCCCTTCAATAGCTACGAGACAATTTCGGAGGATTCCTTTTCCGCCTGTAAAGAGGGAAAAAGGACGTCTTAAAAAGAAAATGCGGGAAGGTGCACAGAGATTTTCTCTGTGCGCCTTCCCGCAGGAGGTTTGTACAGCTTCCGGATTCTTTGCCTGTTTGCACACCCGGGCGGTGTCCGTTGCGTGCTTTACAGCACGCGGACTTCAATTCCGCGTTCCCGGAACGGAGACAGATCGACATGGCTCGGCGCTCTGAACTCCCTGTGTTCGTATACTCTGCCGACCATTGCATATTTGCCCCCGGCGGCGCCGTTATACGGAAGCAGCTCGTATCGCTGAAGTCCTTCCGCGCCCGCGACAAGCGCAGCGCTGGCGGCAAGGTTTTCCTTTGCGTCATTTACGCCTTCAATCAGCGGTGTTCGGGCGATAAAAGGCTTTTTGGAACGGATCAGCGCACGCAGGTTTTCCAGAATCACGGTGTTCGGAACACCGGTGAATTTCCGGTGCGCCTCCGCGTCCGCATGCTTGATGTCAAACAGAAAGAAATCGGCAGCGGAGATGATTTTTTCAAACTGCTCTGGTTTGCAGAAGGCGCTTGTCTGTACGGCGGTGTGAATGCCGTTTTTTTTCATCCTGCCGAGCATTTCCAGAAGAAAGTCCGGCTGCATGGTGGGCTCTCCGCCCGAAAAGGTTACTCCTCCGTCGGCAAGAAAGATCTTCTGCTTCAGCAAACGCTCCTCCAGTACATCCGCACTTACTCTTTTTCCGCAGATTTTACGGAAGGCGTTCGGGCAACGGTAAACACACCGTCCGCAGGCATTGCATCGACCCGTCAGACGAAGGGCGCAGTCCTCGACCGCACATTTCCCGCAATGCAGGCAGGAGCCGGCATTGACCCAGATTTCCGGCTCGGGGCTGAGCCCCTCCGGATTGTGGCACCATTGGCAGGAAAGCGGGCAGCCCTTGAAAAAAACGGTGGTTCGAACGCCTGGCCCGTCATAGACAGAAAATTCCTTGATATCAAAAATCGTGCCTTCCATCGGAAGCCTCAATCTGCCGTCAGAACGGCTCTCTGGATGATTTGATCCTGATAGACCTTGTCGAGCTCTGTAAAATAACCGCTCCATCCCCAGACGCGCACAATCAGATTACGGTATTTTTCCGGGTGCTGCTGTGCGTCAAGAAGCGATGCTCTGTCAATAACGTTCAGCTGCAGCTGATGCCCCCCCAGCTGGATATAACAGCGGACCAGCAGTGCGAGCTTTTTGATTCCGTCCTCAGTTGCAAAGACTGACGGTGAAAATTCCAGGGTAAGCGGACCGCCGTTGACTGTACGGCGCATATCGGCTTTGGTGAAGGAGCGGATTACCGAAAGAGGACCGTTCAGTGTGGTCAGCAGGGAAGGGGAATAGTTGGCGGGCAGATAATCGCCGGCATGTCTGCCGTCTGCGGTTGCCCCCTGCGTCGCCGCATGGCTGACATAATACATAGCGCTGGCGCAGCCGGCACGCCAGATGCCGCCGCGGTCGTTCCGGATGCCCTGCAGAGATTCCGCAAAGCAGGAAAGAAGCTCGGAACCGATCCCGTCCGCCTCACAGTCGTTGCCCATTCGCGGTGTTTCCCGGAGAATCAGATTGCGCTCCCTCTCATATCCGACATAATCGGCATCCAGCATGGCAAGAAAATCGGCAGGGGCAATCTCTTTACGCTCGTAAACCAGTGTACGGACAGCGGACAGAGCGTCCGCTGCCGGGGCCAGTCCTGTCCCGTGGATTCCGTAATTGTTGTAGGTTGCGCCGAATGAAATGTCCTTTCCGCCGGGAATGCCCTGCATCAGCGCGGTCAGCAAGGGAGCGGGGCGGAAGTAAAGAGCATTGTGACGGGTGGTGATCGCGCGGGTTTCCCTCCGGATTTCCTTTCTGACGGCAGAAAACAACTCTTCATAGCTCACGGCGCTTTTCAGCTGGGCACGGATGACCCGGTCGACAACTCCGAGAAAGGGAAAGGCATCGATATTCGGGACGTCCGCCCCTTTTCCGGGAATGATAAACTCCCAACAGGCGGCCACAACATAGTTGCAGGCATCGGCATGGGAATAGCCGAGCGCTTCCAGACCCGGGATCACAACATCATCGTTGGCATACTGCGGGAACCCGATTCCGACCGCTGTCAGACGGGAGGCAAGCTCATAACGCTCCAGCGGTGTTCTGCTGTCCACCCGCAGATTGATTTTCGGATCAATGACCTTCAATTCCAGCGCCGCCCGGAGCATCAGCGCCGACAGATCATTGAAGCAATCGTTCCCGTTTTCGTCGCAGCCGCCGAGCATCAGGCTCTGACCGTTGTCTCCACGCTGCATTCCGGGATACAGATAGCTGTCGCAGTTGAACGAAAGGAAGAAATCGCAGGTCATCTCCAAAGCGGTTTCCTCTGTCAGACGTCCGCTTTCCAGGTCGTGGCGGTAGTAGGGATAAAGGAATTGATCGGCTCTGCCCGCGATGACATGGTAGTTCCCTTCGCACCACAGCGCAAAATGCAGAAGTCTGAAAAACTGCAGAGCTTCGCGATAGGTTCTGGCGCTTTGCGCGGGTACCCGCCGCAGGGTTTCTGCAAGTTCGTTTCTCCCGGCGCGTTCTGCCGCTTTCCGGTACCGCTCCGCGAATGCAAGGATCGCCCTAAAGGCGACAATCTGCGCCGCTGCGGTTTCCCTGTCATCCGCGGTTCCGCTCTGTACGGAGACCTCTGCCGTTTTCAGCAGGGCATCCAATCCGGTTGACAGAATTTTTCCGTAGTCCGGGCAGACATTGCTCATCCATCCGCTTTCGTGAATGGTGTGTGTGCTCTTTATTCTTTCCCACTCTTCTTCCGTGAAGATATCCGGCGCGGCCTTTGTGGTTCTCATCGGGATCAATTCCGAATCTTCCGCAAAGACACAGCGCTGCGCGCGCAGCATTTCCCGAAGGCGGATGGCAGAGCGCATACTGAGGGAGGGGAGATTTCGGTAAATCTCCGGATGGAATCTGTGTTCGGTCAGATTTTCTTTCTGCCTGCCGGAGGTAAAATAATCCCGCAGACGTGCTATTCTCTCGGTCATATCAGAGATCCTCTTCAATCGGTAGGGATAGGGAAAGAATTTCGCCAGGTCTGAGAGTGAGGCTGACTCCATCCGTTTCTGACTCCGTGGGTTTGACAAGGTCGGGGTTTTCAAAGGTGTTGCAGTCTGTCGGGTGTTCGGACCAGAGAGAGCGCAGAACCCCCTTTCCCGACGCGCGAATGCCGCAGAGCACAAGCTTCAGGCTGATTGCTCCGTGATAGTCTGAGTTCTGCAGGGTCAGCGTCAGAATTCCGTTCTTGACAGAGGCGGAGGAGGAAACGCGGCGCAGTCTGAGCGGAACTGTCTTCCCGGGGAATTCGATGATTCCGCAGTCGTTTTCCGTTTTGACAGCCGTTCCGTTCCGGTGGTTCTTCCATAAGTCAAAGACATGGTAGGTCGGGGTTGTGATACAGTGCTCCCCTGCCGTAAGAAACAGCGCATGCAGGTTGTTTACCAGCTGGGCAGCGTTGGCCATATCGACCTTGTCACAGTTGTTGTTGAAAATGTTGAGATAGATGGCGCTCATGTTGGCATCGCGCAGCGTGCTCTGCTGTTCGTAGAGATTGGCGCCGCGGCTCGGACCGCTTCCATCCGGGTGCCATGCTCCCCATTCGTCGATATAGAGCTTCGCCTGGCTTTCCAGGCCGTATCCGCGGATATAACCCCAGTGCCGATCGATCAGCACCTGCATTCTGGCTGCCTGCCAAAGCATACGGTACCAGTCCTTTTCCCCGAAGTCGACGGGGTTGTCTTCTCGGTTGAAGCAATAGTAGTGAAGCGCATATCCCGACATCAGTTCCGGATGCTCGCGCGCAATCGCAAGAAAGCGTCTGGACCATTCCCAGTCTTCGGCATTCGGACCGCAGGCAATCAGCTTCAGCTCTGGGTTGGCGTTCTTCACAACGGTGGCATAGCGGCGCCATTCGTGTGCGTAGGTCTCCGGGGTCATATTTCCGCCGCCGCCCCAGTTTTCGTTTCCGATTCCCCAGAACGGAATATCAAACGCATCCGGGTGGCCGTTTGCCCTTCTTTCTTCGGAAAGGGTTGTTGTTCCCGCAGGACTGGTTGCGTAGTCTACCCAATTCCGTATGTGCAGCGGAGATACACTTGTGAGATTCGCGGCGAAATACGCTTTTGCTCCCGCAAGCTCGCAGAAGTCGCAGAACTCATGCGTACCGACTTCATTGCTTTCATACTTACCGTCGTATTTTGTCCACCAGCTTATCCTTGTGGGACGGGTGTTTTTCGGGCCGATTCCGTCGCGCCAGTCGTACATTTCTGCGTAGCAACCGCCCGGCCAGCGGATAACCGGGGCATGGATTGCCCTCAGCTTCTCCAGGATTTCCTTTCTGAAGCCGCGGATATTGGGAACAGGGGAGTTTTCCCCCACATAAATTCCGTCATAGATCACGCCGCCGATATGTTCGGTGAAATGCCCGTAAAGCTCCGGCTTGATTGTGCCGGTTTTCAGGGGAGAAAAAACGTAAAGATGGTTCATTGCTCAGCCTCTCCGGATGTTTATTTTACAACCTTAAAATCAATTTTCAGAACGGATATGGGTTTTGTAACGGCAGAAACGGTGCCGCTGCGAAGCGCGCTGCTGTCAACGCGGTAGGATTTCGGCATAACCTTGTGGGGATTGTCCCAGGTGTTTGCCGCCGTCGGGTCGTTCGCGTAAAGCTCCGTGACGGATTCGACTGTGATGCTTTCAAAGGGGAGGGTAACGTCAAAGCATTGGTTTTGCGTTGTGGACTTGTTGATCAAAAACAGGGTTCCGGCGCTTTTGTCCGGCTCAAGGTATACCGCGGCTGCCGCGGACGCGGCGTTTGAAACAAAGGGAATCAGTCCGACCTTTTTTGCGCTGAAGGAGGAGCAATCCACGTCGACATTCAGAACCTCCCGCCCGATTTGCTCCGCGTACCAGCGAAAAACATAGGTGCAGATGTTGTCCCAGAAGTATTCTGTTCCGTTGATATTATAATAACCGACAAGGTTGGCGGCATAGGGGTGGTTGAGCATCGGCAGATGGTTTGCGGAGGAAATCATCGGCTCTGCAAGCATCTCCTGCAGAAGCGCGGCAAGAAAAACAGAACCAACGGTACCGTTGTAGTAGGTTCCCATCGGACCGTATTCGGTGATCTGAATCGAGATGTTTTCCGCATTTTCTCCGCCGTATTTCAGAATTTCATCCTTTGTTTCCCCGATCAGTCTGCCGATGTAGTCCGACGCAGCCATATAACAACGGAAAATATCCTCGTTGCTGTCCTTTTCGGAGGTGAAGTAGGGAGCATACGCCAGATGACAGTCTATAAAGTCGATTTTGTCGCCGAGCGCCGACAGCACCTTGCTGTCCCAGTCGGCATGAGCGTTGAGTGCATGACTTTCCACAAGCCCGATCACACCCAGTTCAACGGAATCCGCAAGGCTGCCGAGTCCGTCGTAGACGCTCTGTGCGAAGGCGATATATTCCTCCGGCGTTTTTGTCACCTTCATGCCTTCAACGGCTTCCTCTTTCATGTTGACTTCGTTGCCGATGGCAAAGGAAGAAACTCGGTAGCCTTTTTCAAGACAGTACCGGATCAGTGTGACTGCTTCTTCCGGGGTTCCGTTCCCGGCGTTCAGCTGAATAACCGGCTCAACATCTGCCGCTTCGCACAGCAGAAAGAATTCATCCAGCCCGAAGTCCGGGTAGAAGGAGGCGCCGTCCTTTTCCGCGTAAGTGGGATATGCGTCGGAGAAGGGGTCTATCTGCGCTTTCCGGTTGCTGCCGAGGGTTTCCTGCCAATGAAAGTAGTCGCCCTCAATGCCGCCCGGATACCGCAGCGTTGTTACGCCGCATGCCCGGATGGCATCCACCAGCTTGCTGTTCAGTGTCTTCTGCGTAGGGTTCCACACGCCGTATCCGGAGCCTCGCCACGCAAGGTTATCGCCGAATATTTCTTTTTTTACCGTATTGATGGATTCCGTTCCGACGGTGCAGACTGCATGTTTTGCCATCGTTTTATAAAGCGAACCCGATGCGTCGATAGAAAAAGCGTTCAGCGCGGGGGTGTTGTCTTCGACGGCAGCGCTTGTTTCTGTGCTGTCTTCTCCGCCGGATTCCCTGGTCTTTTCCGGCACTTTTCCTGCGGTGCATGCGCATAGGAGCAACAGCAGGGAAAGAAAAAGCAATGGGTATCGGGACAATTTCATGAAGGGCCTCCTGCATTAACGTTAATGTTATTATACAGGCAGCCCGTAGATTTGTCAAGCCTTTTCCGGAAAAAATAAAAAGCGCCGGATAGGCGATTTCTCATAAGGATGATAAAACCCCCAACAGAAGAAAATCTGTTGGGGGAACGTGTTGTTTGCGTCCCGGTTGATCTTATTGCCGGAATTTATACAACGGCCTTATGAGAAACTTGCGTATCATGCGGCGCTTTTGTATCGGGGAGGGATGCGCGCTATGCCGTTTCTCCGTTGGAAAGATCGGTGGAGATTACGACATGCTTGTTGGGCGTTCCCGGTTTGTTGATTTTTTCCGAGAGCAACTCATAGGCGGTATGCGACATTTGGGTTTTGTAGGATTTGACGCTTTTGACCCGGATCGGCATGATAATCCGGGACTGTATGTCGTCAAATCCGATAATGTCGATCGGTCCGGGGACCGGAACTCCGTTTCTGCGCAGCCAGTAGATGAGTTCACAGGCCGCCATATCCGAAAAGCAGATAACGGCATCGGACGAAAGCAACGTGTCTCTGCCGTTTTCAATGGCTTCTTCAAAGGAATCGGTCAGATCGATGGGAATGATGCGCTCGGGCGATAATGTTTTTCCGTGTTCCCGCATGGCGCCGTCAATTCCGGCAAAGCGTTCACTTGCGGAGGAAACATATCGCGGAGGAAGAAGAACGGCGATTTTTTCTTTTCCTTTCCGGAGAAGATAGTCTGCCGCTTTGTAGCCGCCTCCGTAATCATCGCAGACGACATAGGCGGTGTCAATTTCTTTGTAATGCCTGCCAAGCAGCACGAACGGCATTTCCGATGCTATCAGCAGCCGGAGATTGTCTTTTGTCTTCTGAACGGGACAGAGAATGATTCCGTCGCATTTTTTCCCGATTGCCGTTTTGATGGCATTGCGCTCGGTTTCCTCGTTCTCGTTGGTGTTCAGAATCAGTACGGTGTAGCCGTCTTTGGCGGCGGCCTCCTCAATTCCCTTTATCATAATGGAAAAGTGAGGATTGAAGATACAGCCGATGATGACGGCGATCGTGCGGGACTTTCCGCGGCGCATGGATGCGGCCACTGCGTTCCCGATGTAGCCCATTTCATCCGCCGTTCGCCTGATATACTCTGCGGTTTTTGCAGAGATATCGCTGGAACCGCGCAGCGCATGACTGACTGTGTTGATGCTGAACCCCGTTTTGGCGGCAATGTCCTTTAGCGTTACGCTCATGTCCGTAGGCTCTCCTATGGAAAATCCTGTTTACTTCCTTTTTATTATATCCTTGAATCCCGGAAAAGTCAATACGCTTACCGGTGTCTCCGTCATGGAGAAAAAGAAAAATAAAAAACTCTTGACAAATACCGTTTTGCATGATAGAATACTTCCATAACATTAACGTTAATGTTAAGTACAACCGAAAAGAAGGAGCTTGTCATGAAAAAAGCCGCTTATCGTCTGCTTTCCGCTTTCCTTGCCGCGGTAATGGTTTTTCCTATACTTGCGGCATGTTCGGAGAACCCCGCCGAAAGCACGACCGATCAAACGACGGAATCTACTCCGCCTCCCCAAGCCACGACTGCGTGGGCAAATGTTCCGGATGACAAAGACTATGACGGTGCTGATTTCACGATTCTGGTATCCGGCAATGTGACCTATCATGATTTTACCTACTCGGATTCGGAGAACGCATCGGTTTTGGATCAGGCGATTTTCGTTCGTAACGAAAAGATCAACTCCTATTTCAACGTTGCGATCCTCGTCAATGAGATTTTTGAATTCGGTACGTCATACGGAAACGGGCCCGGATACAAGGAAATGCTGAAGCATTATCAGTCAGGCGAGGGCGGATATGACCTTGCCATGATCGGAACGCACGATGTGTGCAGCCTTGCCGTTCAGGGAAAGCTGACAAATCTGAACGAGGTTCCGTATATTGACTTGAAAAATCCCTGGTGGGATCAGAAGGCAAATGAGCAGCTTTCCATGAAGGGAATCATGTTCTATACCACCGGCTCCCTTTCCACGATTGTAGACCAGTTTACCTTCTGCATCCTCTTCAATAAAAAATTGGCTGAGGAAAAGAAGGTGGAAAACCTTTATCAGCTTGCCTCGGACGGGAAGTGGACGATTGATAAATGGCGCGAAATCACGATGAGCATATCGGCCGATCTTGACGGAAACGATGTCTATAACGAAAAGGATCTTTACGGTTCTCTCGTTTGGAATGACACGACCCTCGGCGTGATCAACGCGGCGGGAGAGTCGGTCGCCGAGCTGAATCAGGATGGTGAGGTGGAGCTGACCCTTTATAATGAACGGACGGAACGGATGCTTGCGGAGTATCTTGAATGTGCGTACAGTCAGAATTGCTTCAATATCCAGACAATTGACAGCAAGGTGCGGACGGCAACGCGGAGAAATATGTTTATGAACAATCAGGCGCTGTTCTGGCTTTATAATGTCGGAGATGACAACAATGCCTTCCGGAACAGCGAAACCCTCGATTATGGCTTTTTGCCTTATTTCAAGTTGGATGAAAATCAAAAGGAATATGCCTGCCATATCCAGGAAGGGGCGTGCTATTTCCTCTCGGTTCCCGGACTGGTAGAGGATCCGGAAAAAACCGGTATGGTCACGGAGGCGCTGGCTGCGGAGTCCTATTATACGGTTCGGCCTGCCTATTTTGAAAAGCAGCTTGTCGGTACTTTTATCCGCGACGACGAGAGCGCCGATATGCTCGATATCATCTTCTCCTCCAGGATTTTTGATGTCGGCGCCTTTTACCAGGTTGGCGGCTATACCCGCAGTCTGATGTCCTTCTTCCTGCAGAAGAAAACAGATTTTGCCTCTCTTTATGAAACCTATAAAGCCACCGCACAGAAAGATATCTCCGATATCAATGACAATATCAAAACTTACGTACTTCACTGAAAGTACGTACTTCACTGAAAGACTGAAAGGATCTGCCATGTTTTTTGATAAAAAAGGCTTTTCCGCAGAAAGAAACGACAGTTCCGTCCTTTTGCTGATGCCGCCGATTACGGAGACAAACGGAAAGGAGGAATCCTTCCTTCCGGTTTCGGCCAACGGAGAGCAGGGACGCGCGGAGTATGAAGCGGAGGACTTTTTTGCCGTCGACAGTATTACTTCGCTCGGAGAAGGGCTGTTCCGGGTGGAACGCCGCGTGGAAAACCGGGGGAGATACCGTCGTGTCTGCAAACTGATCACCGAGGTGCGGGATTTGTTTCCGGCACGCAAAACCCTGATCCCGTGTGTTTCCTTTGACGGAAACGAAAAAAGCCTCGGAGCGGAGCCGCACGGCTATTCCCATAACGGAGAAGCATGGATTTTTGCTTCCGATCGGGAAGGGATACCGGCCGCAACGGTGACAGAGGATAAGGAGACGGTATGCGCTTTGTTTGCGTCTCCCGAGGGAAGGGAGAACCAGGACTGCGCCTGCTCCTTCCTACGGGAGGAAAACGGTTGCTTCCGACACCGCATTTATTATCCTGTTACAGAGGCGCCGCTCTCTTATACGTCGCACGACATTCTGACCCCGCGCTACGATACCTATCTGACAATAGAACCCGATTCTTTTCTGACAAGAACCTTCTATCTGTTTGTCGGGGATCCGGTTTATGAAAATTACGGCTATGCGGCATTGATGCGGCGTATGGCAAAGTTCCTGCCGTTTACACACGAGATTCCGATGGCTCCGGAAACGGTTTATCAAGCGGGGCTGTCTTTCTGCGAGTACTGCGTCACCGACTACCGCGGAGCCAAGATGTTCCGGAATATTCTTCTTCCCGATCCTGAGAATCCGGACGGATACTGTTTCCCGTATCTGATTTTTGAGGCGGGGTGGTCCGGGCAGAACTTTCAACAGGCGCGGCTGTTTATTGAAGAAACGCTTGTCCGCGGGGGCGAACAGAAATATCTTGAAATCGGTCTTTCCTGTCTGGATGCCTGGGTGAAAACACAGTCTCCCTGCGGGCTGATCGAAACGAACTATCTGCGCGCCGCGAACGGAAAAACGGCTCCGGCGGATATTTGCAACCTTGCATGGGCAGCCTGTGAAACCTTTAAGGCGTATCGTGTTCTGAAAAACGCCGGAACGGAGAGGGAAGATTATCTCCGGTTTGCATCAAGGCTTTGCGATTTCTTTTGCCGTGTTTACAATGAGGAGGATGGCTTTGGGCTATCCTATCACGTCGCAGACGGGAGCAAGGCGGCGTCCGGCGGCTCCATCGGCGGTTTTGCTGTTATGGCTTTGCTTGAGGGCTGGAAAACCTCAGAAAACAAGCTTTGGCTTGATACGGCCAAGCGTGCGATGGATTTCTATTATCGCCGCGATCTGGAGAATTTCATCTGTACGGCGGGTGCAATCGACTGTACCTGTATTGATAAGGAAACGGCTTTCCCCTTTGCGCTGTCCGCGTTGGATCTGTTCGATATCACCGGGGAAGATCAATATCGCGTTTATGCGGAAAAAGCGGGCTATTATTTTGCTTCCTATCTTTATTTTTACGATGTTGCCTGCCCCGAGGGATGTGATTTCGATGAATACGGATATTTTACCTCTGGTGCCACCTCGGTTTCCACGCAGCATCCGGCACTGGATTCCTGGGGTTCCATTATGGTTCCGGAGTATATCCGTCTTTGGAAGAAAACCGGGGACAGCTTCTGGCTTGATCTCGCGCGGCGCATGTGGTGCAACGCCTGCCTTTGTATCAACACGGATACAAGCCGCCACTGGCACGGACGTCTGCGCCCGTACGGAGCACAAAGCGAAGCATATTTTCCTTCCCGCTGGGCGCGTGAAAAGTATTATCGCAATGTGGAAAAGCGCGGAAGCATCAATCATTTATTTGCCTGCTGGTGCAGCGCTTACCGTATGTCGGCGCTCGGAAGGCTGACAACTGTCTGCGGAGAAAAAAACACGGATTTGCTGAGGTAGAATCATGACAGAGCGTATTGAAAGACTGAAAAACCTGATTACAAGCGGCGGACATTTTTCGCTGCGCAATATGGATTATCCGTTTGACACCTCCTCCTACCGTACGGAGGACCCGTATGTGGTGCGCGTCAACCGGCGTACAAGGGCGCTTCTGGATGCGCAGACACCGTGCTTCCTGGAGGGACATGGTTTTGTGCCGATGCTGACAACCCCCCTCGCCCCCGATATGCTTTCGGACGAGGAGAGAACGGAGATCGGAAAAACCCATTGCGTCCCTGATCCCGACCGCGGCAGGTGCCAGAACCTGAGTCCGGATTATCAGAAGCTGATTGATCACGGGCTCCTGCATTTTATCGAGGAGATCGGGAAAGCGGAGAAAACACTCACAGATCCTGACGCTCTGCTGGAGCTGGCTATGCAAAAGGAAAGCTGTGAAATGCTGCTTTCCTTTGCGGAGCGATACCGTGCCGCTGCGGAAAAAGCAGGAAAAACGGAAATCGCCGAAAGACTTGCCCGGGTGCCGGCGTACGGTGCAAGGACTCTTGCAGAAGCAATGCAGACTTTCAGGCTTGTCCATTTTATGCTTTGGTGTGAGGGAAATTACCATATTACCTGCGGCAGAATGGATCAGTACTTTTACCCCTATTTGGAGCGTGATCTTGCAGAGGGACGGCTTACGCGGGAGAGTGCGCTGGAGCTGATTGAGGATTTTTATCTTTCTTTCAATATCGACAGCGACCTGTATCCCGGAAGAATTCACGGCAACAATGGGCAGAGCATTGTTCTCGGCGGTTATGATGAGGACGGAACCGACCGCTTCAACCTGCTGAGTGAGCTGATGATGCAGGCCAGCCTTGAGCTGCGTGTGATCGACCCGAAGATCAATCTTCGCGTTAATCATACAACTCCCGTGGAGCGGTATGAGTTCGGCTCGCGCCTGACTGCGGCGGGCATCGGCTTCCCGCAGTACTGCAATGACGACGCGGTGATTCCCGGTCTTGTCCGGCTCGGCTATGATAAAAAGGATGCATACAATTATGTTGTGGCGGCATGCTGGGAATTTATTGTCCCCGGTGTCGGAATGGACATTCCGAATATCGATGCACTCTCCTTCCTTGGCTGTGTAAATCATGCGGTCAGAGAGGATCTTCCGGGTGCGGAAACCTATGAGGATTTTTTGGCTGCCTGTGACAGGCGCATCACTGCGGACGCACAGTGGCGTACAACCCGCCATCGGAACCTGTTTCTTGTTCCGTCCCCTTTCATGAGTGTCTGCATGGACGGTCTGACAGAAAAGGGAAAAGATATTTCTCAGGGAGCAAAATATAACAATCTGGGTATTCACGGGACGGGAATTGCCAACGCGGTGGATTCCATAGCTGCGGTCAAAAGGCTTGTATATGAAGAGGGAATGCCCCGGCAGGAGCTTGTGGATATCCTTCGCAGAAACTGGGAGGGGGCCGAAGAGCTTCGGACGCGCATCGTCCGGGACTTTCCCAAATTCGGGGATGACGATCCGCTGACAAACGGCATCGCTTCTCATATTCTTGCAACCTTCTCCCACGCGATATACGGAAGAAAAAACGAACGCGGCGGAATTTATCGCGGGGGTACCGGCACGGCGCTTTTCTACATTGTTCACGGTGTATACAGCGACGCTTCCCCCGACGGCAGGAAAAAGGGGGATTATCTCCCTGCAAACTATTCGCCGTCGCTGAATGCACAGGGACTCGGCCCCTTTTCGATCATCCGATCCTTTACGGCTCCCGATCTTTCGCTTGTGATCAACGGAGGTCCGCTCACGTTGGAGTTTTCTCCTTCGGTGGTCCGCAGCAAGGAAGCCGACAAAAAGATCGGCAGATTGGTGAAGACCTTTATTGACATGGGGGGACATCAGATTCAGCTGAATGTCATCGAAAAGGCGGCTCTGATCGATGCCCAGAAGCACCCGGAGAAATACCGCAATCTGATTGTGCGTGTCTGGGGCTGGAGCGGGTATTTCACGGAGCTTGACAAGGTCTATCAGGATCAGATAATCATGCGCGCAGATCTCAGCGTGTGAAATAAAAAACAATACAAAAGGAGCTACTCATGAAAAACGTAAAACTGTGTCGCCCCGTAGTTTTTCTCCTTATCCTTGCCCTGACATTCGGTCTCGCTGTTATTCCCGTTTTCGCTGACTCGGAGAAGTATGTTGTCCTTGACAGCTCCCTGAAGGATGCAGCGTCCCTTCCGGAATTCAATACCTACGGTTGCACCGTTCTTCCGCTTGAGAACGGAATCCGGCTTGTCCCGGACGGAAGCAACGCTTATCCTTTTGTGACATTCGGAGATTCTTACAGGAATTATGAGCTTTCTTTTGAAACCTACGGCATGAAGGTCGGCGGCGGTATTGTGCGCAGCGGCGCGGATTGCTTCAACCATGTCAACGGCTGCGACGGCTATGTCTGCGCTTACGATTCCGCCTGGATGTTCGGCGGAAAATCGGTTCTCAACGATGCAAAGACGGAAGGCTCCTGGGTTCAGATCAAGGACGGAGGAACGCATGCTGCGCGCCTCGCTTATGCCGAAAAGCTGCTGTGGCGCATCACGGTTGAGAACAGTTACATCAGCTGTATGGTGCTGGATCCGGACAGCGGTGTGATTCTGGCGGAAATTGATCTGACGGATACCGATAAGACGGCAGGAAGGCCCGGCTTCCGCGTGAAAAGCGGAGATGAAGGCTGCTTCTCCAATCTGAAGGTCACCGTACTCGGAGAGGAGGCAGCCGCACTCAAAGCGGCTGCCAGCGCCGATGCGACAACAGCGCTGCCGGAAACAACCGACGATGCGGCGGTGACCGCTCCCTCGACGGTCAGCGAGCCCTCCGGGACCACCGTTCTGCCGACGGATACGGCGGAACCGGGAACAACCGGGTCCTCTGAGAACAGTCCAAGCACCGGCAACCTGTTACCGGTTTTTGCAACAGTGACCCTTCTTAGTTTTTGCCTCTGCCTTATCCTTCTGCGGAAAAGAAAGAGCTCCGATTCTTTCTGATGTTTCCGTCCGCTAAGAACGGGCAATAGGTCAAAGCCCCTGATGCAGTAAGACTGAAAGGCTGCATCAGGGGCTTTGTATGCGGCAAGAGGAGCAAAGCACACGCAAAAACGGTGCCCGGAATCGGAACCCGGAGAAGGGATGGGCTTCGCACAGAAACAGATGTCCTGCGGTGGGGTGATCTTGCTTTGAAAAAGAAAGAATGAGTCCGGCTTTGTGCCGAACTCATTCCGGTTATTTTTCTTTTCCGCCTTCTCAGGTGTTTTTGATAATAATTTGCTCAATAACGTCAGCTGCGTGCTCACAGAGGTCACAGCAGCTTTCGAGCGCTTCATAAATTGCCATGCTGCCGATCAGTTTTTTGGCTTCGGTTTCTTTGGCAAAAAGATTGTGAATAGCTTCCGTATAAGCCGTATCGGCTTCGCTTTCAATGGTATTGACATCAACCAGCAGCCGGCGGATATTGTCGGGCTTTTTGAAGTTTTTGAGGTCCGCTGTAGCATGGTACAAGGTGTCGACACAACGGCGGACCGTTCCCGAAAACTCCGCCGCACCGTCCGGCAGCTCGTCAATATGAAACATATAACAATCGAGGACCACCTCATCCAGCGCATCGGTGACATCATCGATAATCTGTACCAGACGGAGGATATCCTCCTGATCAATGGGGGTAATAAATTCTGCGGAAAGACGGGTCAGGATATCGTGATGGATTTCATCGGCCTTGTGCTCGATGTTATGCATCTCCCCTCGCTTTTCCGCCAGACCGGCGGCAGAATAACGGCAGAGCAGTGTTTCCAGAAAAGCTGCTGCCTGAACGCAGCATTCTGCCTGTTGCTCCATGAGCTTGAAGTAATCGTTTTTGTTTTTTGACATCTTTATAATCTCCTTTTAGCCGAAAATAAACAGAAACAGCTTTGCCATAAAAAATCCGAGAAGTCCGCAGCCGGGGAAGGTGCAGACCCAGGTCAGTACAAGCTCTTTCACAATGCTCCAATTTACATTGCTGACTCTGCGTGCCGCTCCGACTCCCATGATGGCGGTTGTTTTTGTATGAGTGGTACTGACCGGAATTCCCGTCAGGGAGGAGAAAAGAAGACAAAGTGTTGCGGCCAGGTCGGCGGAGAAGCCCTGATACGGCTTCAGCTTGACCATATCCATACCGACCGATTTGATAATTCGATAGCCGCCGATAGAGGTGCCGAGTCCCATGACAAGAGACACAACGATCATCAGCCAGAA
The DNA here is from genome assembly GCA_034178705.1 of Eubacteriales bacterium. Lineage (GTDB taxonomy): Bacteria > Bacillota > Clostridia > Oscillospirales > CAG-272 > RUG12395. Next base: position 22,900 of record JAXFQY010000086.1, read on the forward strand.
GGGAGGAACACCCGTAAAGGATCCGGAGGTGTCTCCGTGTACAAGTGCATTACCGAGCAGAAAAATTGCCATAAATTTCTGCCCGTCCTGCGCGCCGTGCATGAACGCCATGGCGGCACCGCCGGCAACCTGCGCGCCGGAAAAGAATTTTTCACATTTCATCCGGTTTTTGTTCCGGAAAAGCGCAACGGTCAGCTTGGAGCAAAGAAATCCGAGTGCGAAGCCGAGAAGCGTGGAAAGAAGGATTCCGTACAGTACCTTGACCCATTCCGCTCCCCGGATGCCGCCGAATCCCCCCTGTACGGCTACCGCGGCTCCGGAAAGACCGGCAATCAGTGCATGGCTTTCACTTGTGGGAATGCCGAAATACCATGCGGCGGTTGCCCAGATGACAATAGCGGCCATTGCGGCGCAAAGAGCGATCAGTGCGGCGTGGGAATCGGCTCCGAAATCGACCATATTATAAATGGTTGTGGCTACTGAGGCGTTGATCATCGTCATGATCAGAACGCCGAGAAAATTGAAGACCGCAGCCATCAGAATCGCTTTTCTGACACCGATTGCCCGGGTAGAAACACAGGTGGCAATGGCGTTTGGCGCATCGGTCCAGCCGTTAACCAGAACGACGCCCAGGGTCAGGAGGGTTGAAACCAAAAGCATAGGACTTTGCAGCATTTGTCCGATGAATTCCGTAATTGACATGCTTGTACCTCGTTTATTCTGCGTGAAGGAACGGGAGTGACCGGTGACCGGAGGGGAGGCTTACAGAAAAAAGACATTGCTTTTC
>JAXFQY010000103.1:0-33374 GCA_034178705.1 Eubacteriales bacterium
TTACGATTTCACAGATGAAGGCAAAGCTCCGCCGCGTTGATGCCAAAAAGCTCGGTCTGATTGTGATCGACTATCTGCAGCTCATGAAAGGGGATAAAAAATACGACTCCCGTCAGAACGAGGTCGCGGATATTTCCCGTAATCTTAAACTGATGGCAAAGGATTTCGGCGTGCCGATTATCTGCTGCGCACAGCTTTCCCGTAACCCGGAGAGCCGGAAAAGCTCGGAGGGCGGTCATCGTCCGATGCTGAGCGACCTGCGCGAGTCCGGTTCCATCGAGCAGGACGCCGATATGGTTATGCTTCTGTATTCGGATGAATATTATGATCTGACGAAGGAAGAGCGCGCAATGACCCGTATTTTTGAAGTGATTGTGGCAAAAAACCGTCACGGTGAGACGAAAACGGTCAAAATGGGATGGGTACCGCAGTTCACAAAGTTCCGCACACTTCTGCCGGAAGACGAGGAAAAGCTGCTTGCCGAGAAGCAGCAGCGTGAGCAGGGTTGACGGTGACCTGAGATGCTGACGGAAAAAATCCGGACCGCGGACGCGCGGTTCGGTATGCTTGCGGAAGGGTGCGGCGTGCTGGCTGCTTTTTCGGGCGGACCGGATTCCTGCGCCATGCTTGACGCGCTGTGGCGGCTGTCCCGGGAGCGGGGGTTTTTCCTCAGTGCCGCTCATGTCAATCATTTGCTGCGCGGAGAGGATTCCGAACGGGACGAGACCTTTTGCCGTGATTTCTGTCGGGAACGGAAGATTCCTCTCGAGGTGCGGCGAATCGATGTTGCTGCTCTTGCGCGGGAGCGGGGCAAGGGAATTGAGGAAACCGCGCGCGAGGTACGCTACGCTTTTTTTTGACGAAGTGCTTACCCACAGCCCTGTACTGGACCGTGTTGCCACCGCGCACACGGCGGATGACAGTGCGGAAACGGTTTTGTTTCATATGATGCGCGGTACGGGTCTACGCGGGCTTGGCGGCATTCCGCCGGTGCGCGGCAGGGTGATCCGTCCGTTGATTTTTGCGACCCGTGAAGAGGTTGTGACCTATTGCCGGGAGCATGAAATTTCATACAGAATCGATGCGACAAATGCGGATACCGTCTATGCGCGGAACTTTATCCGTGCGGAACTCATGCCGCGGCTTTCCTCCCTTTACGGAAACGCAGCGGAGCGTATCGGCAGAATGTCGGAAACGCTCCGGGAGGATGAGGATTATCTTACCGCCGAGGCGGAGCGGGTTTACACCGCTCTCGGCGGCGGCAGTGTGCTTGCCAGGGATGCGCTGACGGCGCTCCATCCCGCGGTCCGCGGGCGCGTACTCCGTCTGGCATACAGTTGTGCCGGAGGAGAAGGGCTGGAAAAGACGCATTTGGATGCGATCGCTACGCTTCTTTCCGGTCGGGAGCCTGCCGGACTTTCCCTGCCGGGCGGCATCCTTCTGCGCGCGGAGCGCAACACGATCCGCTTTCTGGCTCCCGGGAAGGACTCCCCTCTTCCGAAGCCGTTTCCTCTTTCGCTTCAGGAGGGAGAAAACCGCGTAAGCTGCGGTTCGGTCTGGCTTTTTCCCCACGACGGAAAAAAAGAATGCGAAAGGCTGAAAAAAATTTACAATTTGTTTATATATCGGGCATTCGACTGTGATAAAATAAAAGGCAATGTTTTTGTACGGACTCGTCTGCCCGGTGACCGTATCCGCTTCGGCGGGATGACGCGGCGGCTGAAAAAACTGCTTTGCGCCGCTCGCCTGACGCAGGCGGAGCGGGATGCTCTGCCCGTCCTCTGCGACGGAGACGGAGTGCTTTGGGTTCCCGGCTTTCCGCCGCGGGACGGCACAGAGGCGTCTGCGCAGTGCGCGGCACCGGTTTTTATAGGCTATGCAAGGGACCCGGACGGGACCGCAAAATCGGAGGACTTTCTCGATGGACAATCAGACCAATGAAATCAACCATATTTTAATCAGCAGTGAGGAGCTGGACCGGATCACAACCGGGCTGGCGGAACGCATCAGCCGCGATTATGAAGGAAAAAATCTTCTTCTCCTCGGAATTCTCAAGGGTTCGGTCATTTTCATGTGTGACGTGATGCGGAAACTGTCGATTCCTGCTGAGATCGAATTCATGAAGGTATCTTCTTACGGTGCCGGTACCGTTTCTTCCGGGCGACTGCAAATTCATCTGGATGTGATGCGTAAAAATCTTGAAAAATGCGATATACTTGTAGTGGAGGACATCATCGACAGCGGCCGGACTCTGGATCAGGTTGTCTCCCATCTGAAGGAGCGCGGCGCGCGTTCGGTGCGTACCGTTACGCTTCTTGACAAGCCCTCCAGACGTGAGGTAGCTTTTACCCCGGATTATGTCGGACGGGAAATTCCCGATTATTTCGTTGTCGGTTACGGACTCGACTACGATGAAAAATACCGCACACTCCCCTTTATCGGGATTCCGGATTTCGCACTCTGATCCGACGCCGCGCGCCGGTCTGAAAATAAATGAATAAAAGAAAAGGCATGGTTTTCGGATGAAAAGCAATTTCAGAACGATAATTCTTTATCTTGTACTTATCGCGGTGATCCTGACGGTCGTCACGATGGTGCTTGGCGGGACAAAAAAAGAGGAGATGGTTTACAGCGATATCTATGACCTCTTCTCTGAGGAACGGGTCCGCTCTTTTACCGTGGATGAGGACGCACAGCTGACCCTTGTAGTCCGGTCGGAAACAGAGCCGGATAACAAGAACCGAGACCAACTGGTTCGCTTCCGCCTGCTTGATTACGAGCTTTTCCGCGATCAGATCGTAGAGGGAATGGTTCTCGGGGAAGACGGACAGTATGCAAGGGGCGTGATTGAAGAGTATAACTTCAAGGAGCCGAAGGTTGTCTACGCCTGGATGCAGTATCTGCCGTATCTCATTATGATTGTTCTTTTCGTCGGTCTCTGGATTTATATGATGAATCAGGCGACGGGCGGGAAAAATTCCAAAATCGGCGGCTTCGGAAGAGCAAAGGCGAAGCTTGGCTCAGCCGAAAAGAATAAAGTCCGCTTTTCGGATGTTGCCGGCGCTGATGAGGAGAAAGAGGAGCTTGCAGAAATTGTGGAGTTCCTGAAAAATCCGGCACGCTTCCAGGAGCTGGGGGCCAAGATTCCGCACGGTGTCCTGCTTGTCGGCCCTCCGGGTACTGGTAAGACCCTGCTTGCCAAGGCGGTGGCCGGGGAGGCGGGTGTTCCGTTTTACTCCATTTCGGGTTCCGATTTCGTTGAAATGTATGTCGGTGTCGGTGCGTCGCGTGTCCGGGATCTGTTTGAGACGGCAAAGCGCAACCCCGCAAGCATTATTTTCATTGATGAGATTGATGCAGTCGGTCGTCACCGCGGCGCCGGTCTCGGCGGCGGTCATGACGAACGGGAGCAGACACTGAACCAGCTTCTTGTTGAGATGGACGGCTTTGAGACGCACGACGGTGTGATTGTAATCGCTGCAACCAACCGCCCTGATATCCTCGATCCTGCGTTGCTGCGTCCGGGACGCTTCGACCGTCAGGTCACCGTCAACTATCCGGATCTCAACGGCAGAGAAGCCATTCTGCGTGTTCATGCACGCAATAAGCCGCTTGAAAAGACCGTGGATCTTCACCGTGTTGCCCAGACAACGGTCGGCTTTACTGGTGCGGATCTTGCCAACCTGCTGAATGAGGCTGCGCTGCTTGCCGCAAGGAAGCGGAAAGCATTGATCGGTATGAATGATATCGAGGAGGCTTCCCTCAAGATCATTGTCGGCACTCCGAAAAAGTCAATGGTGATCAAGGAGGATGAGAAGCGCAAAACCGCTTATCATGAGGCGGGACATGCGATTGTTGCCCACTTCATGAAGACACAGGACCCGGTCAGCTATATTTCCATCGTTCCGAGCGGACGCGCTCTCGGCTATACGCTTACTCCGCCGACCGAGGATAAATACAGCCAATATCGCAATGCCATGAGCGAGGAGATCTCCATGCTGCTCGGCGGACGTGTCGCGGAAGCAATCGTTTTTGACGATATTTCCGCCGGTGCTTCCAATGATATTACCCGCGCGACACAGATTGCACGCAAAATGGTCATGCGCTTTGGTATGAGCGATGAGCTGGGACCGATCGTTTTCGGTTCCGAGCATAGTGAGGACGAGGTCGTCCTCGGCAGAGATTTCTCCAATGAACGCAATTATTCCGAGGAGACGGCGGCAAAAATCGATGCAGAAATTCGCCGTATTATTGAGGAAGCTTACGCGGCATCCGAAAAAATTCTGAAGGAGCACCGCGACAAGCTTGACTTTATCGCAGCGTTTCTTGTCAAAAATGAGTCGATGGATGCAGAACAGTTCCGGGCGGCGATGGACGGTAATCCCTCTGTAGAGGAGCTGGAAGCTATGACCGCGGAGAAGCGCCGTGTGAGTGAGGAAGAAAATGAAGCGCGCCGCAAAGCGGAGGAAGCGGAAAAGGCTGCCCGTGCCGCGAAGGAAGCGGCAGAGCGAAATGCCGAACAGCAGAATGGCGAGCCGCCGAGCTTCGGCTTCTACGGAACGGATGACACCGAAAGGAAGCACTGATATGATGAAGGAGAGAAAGCCGATCTTTCATTTTGTGATTTTTGCGCTCTTTCTCTGCCTTCAGGCATGTGTGGTTTTTTCATTGCCGCTTTTTGGAGATGATTATTACTACGCGACCTTTACGGATTCCGCGGAGCGGTTTCTCTCGGAAAACATCAAGCATTATCAGGAGGTGAACGGGCGTGCGCTCGTTCACCTCTTTGATGAACTTCTGCTTTCTGACCGGACACTGACCTTGTTCGGCATCGTGGATCTGCTTGCGATCGGGGCAGCGGTTTTCTTTGCAGCGGCCATTGCCGCAAAGTGCTGGAGCAGAGGCTTTTTCAGCCGCCGCTTTTCTGTTGCTCTGCCAACTGCATGTCTGATGTTTACCATTCTGGATATTCCTATGTTACGCGGAACCGCTTATTGGGCGACCGGTGCGGCAAATTATCTTTTCCCGATGACCCTGCTGATGATTTTTTCGTATTTTATCTTGGCTGCGGTCGAACGGAGAAAAATGCCGCGGGCAGCGGCGATTCTGCTTCCGCTCTGCGCGTTTCTGATCGGGGAATCGACCGAACAGGCATCGGCAGCGGTTTGCGCTGTTGCCCTTTTCTCGGTTTGGCGCGGAACGGGCATCCCGAAAGAAGCGGAGGGACGGAAACGGGTGCTTTGTACCGCCTGCCTTTCTCTTGCGCTCGGTGCAGCTGGCTTCGCCATTCTCTTTCTTGCGCCCGGGAATGCGGTTCGGACGACCTACTATCCGGATTTTTACGCGCAACCGCTTCTTTCCCGACTGAAAGAGAATCTGAAAATTGTTTTGAACTACAATATCGGGATGTGGAGCGGCGCCGCTTTCAACGCCGTCACGCTGACGGTGCTTGCGGTGTATGCTGCGGTGGCGGCAAAACGGCGGGGAATGGAGCGCACTGCGCGAACGGCAGGTTTCCTGCTTCCGGTATCTTTTCTTGCTGTTTTGCATTTTCTTGTCCTGCGTCTGACCGGATCCGACGATACAGTGGCATGGGGGGAGTCCTTTGCCTTGACCGGTTTTTCGCTTCTTGCCGTTCTCTGCCTCTATCTTCTGGTTTTTTTCGCGCGCGACAAGACCTTTTATCCGCCGGCCTTTCTTTTGCTCGCCTGTGCCCTGCAGGGAGCCATGCTGTTTTCTCCGGAAATCGGACAGCGTACCTCCCTTTGCTCCTCTCTTCTTCTGATTGTTCCGGTGGCGGAAGCGGCGGGCGTGCTGTTCGAAGAAGGGCTTCGGAAGGGAACTGCCGCACGCATTCTCACGGTCGGGTGCTTTTCCGCGGTTTGTGCGGCTCAGCTGCTCTGCGGAGCAGACACGGCACGGCGCTATCTTGAAAATGTTCCCGCTTACCGGGAAAATGCACGCTGTGTTGAAGAATGGAAGGCAGCGAACGATCCGGATGCCCCCCTGATTTTTGTTCATCCCAGGAATGAACAGTATCACTATATTCTGCCGTATGAAAGCCCGTATCATGCTATGTGGTATAAAATACTGAACGGAATTCCGCAGGAAACAGAAATCCGGTATGATTGGATGAACGGAGACTGACAGAGACTTCCCGGAAAGAGAAACTCGCGGGGAGCGTTTTTGGTGGTATGCAGTTTCCTTCAAAGAGACCAAGAGAAAGATCCGGTTGCTCTGACCGGATTTTTCTTTTGGTGGCTGAAGACAGTGATCTCTCTGTGATTCCCTGAATAGAAAACGCTCCAGCTTCCCGGCGTTTGCGAAGGCTTACTATGAAAAACACGGTGCCTTCCGTTCTCGGGAAGCCTCTTGACTTCCGAAATAGGGAAAGGTATAATAACGGTATATTAACAGAAAATCAGCGGCGTTTGGGACACCGCAGCCTGAAAAGGAGACCTAATCATGCTTAAAAATGTTGTGACGATCCGCGGCGGAGACTGGGAGGCGGATATTCTTCCGGAAACGGGTGCCAATCCCGTACGGCTTACCTTCAGGGGGGAGGCGGTTCTTCGTCCCCTTGAGGATAAATCGGTTCTTGCAGTGAATCCGTTTCTGTGGGGCAGTCCGATTCTGATCCCGGCTAATCGCACGGATGGCGGCCGGTTTTCTTTTGACGGAAGAGAGTATCACCTTCCGCTTAACGAGGCTCGTCTGAACAACAATCTGCATGGCATGATGTATACGCTCGCATTTCCGACAGAAAAAAAGGGGGACAACACGGCGGTGTCCGAATATGAAAACCGGGGGGAGGCCTATCCGTTTCCTTTCCGAATTCGCGTCACGGCTTCTGTGGGGGAAGGGGGCTTTTCCCGTCACTTTGAGATTACCAATACCGGGGTGAGCGATATGCCGCTGACCTTTGCTCTCCACACGACCTTTACGGAACGCCCAGTCCGCGTGCCGCTTGGTCTTGCTCATCGCCGCAACGAGCGTCACATTCCGCTTTACTACGGGGAGCTGAATGAAACCGAGAAAAAAATCTGTGAAGGAATCGATCCGAACGGTGTTCCGATCAGTGGTTATTATACGATGGCAGGGCATGTGGCACAGATCGGCGAATACGAGCTGTCCGTGTCTGACAACTTCGATCATTGGATTCTGTTCAATAAGGATGGAAAACAGGGATATATCTGTGTGGAGCCTCAGGCGGGACGTTCCAACGGTTTGAACGACGGGGGATATATCCGTCTTTCTCCCGGGCAGACCGAGGTATTTACCACACGGATTGCAAGGAGGAAGAAATGATCCGCGGCGTGGTTTTCGACCTGGATCATACGCTCTCCGACCGTTACGGAACAATCTGTGAAATTGCCAAAAACCTACGCGGAACTTTTCGTATTGCCGAGGGTGTCGACGATGCGCAACTGACCAAAACGTGGATTGAACTGGACAAGCGGTATGTCCATTTCGGGTTTCAGAAGGTTTACACGGCTTTTGCCTCCTCCGGTCTTTTTGCAGAGCCGTGTCCGACTGTCGACGATTTTGTAAAATTTCACAGGGAACAGTTTTCAAGAATCGCAGTTCCTCTTCCTTATATTCTTCCTCTTTTTGAAACACTGAGAACCCGCGGATTGAAACTGGGGCTGATTACGAATGGGGAAGCCTTTGTACAGCGAAGCAAGCTGCACCTGCTCGGTTTGGAGAATCGCTTTGATAAGGTTTTAATCGGTGGGGAGTTCGGAATTCAGAAGCCGCACCATGAGATTTTTGACGCTATGTCGGATTCTCTCGGAATTCCCGCCGAGCAGTTGATGTATGTCGGGGATAATCCCGTAAACGATGTGAAGGGCAGCCGCGGGGCAGGATATACTCCCGTTTGGGTCCGTACAATTCCGCATTGGTCTTTTCCGGATATCCGGATGCCGCGGTACCGCATCAATACTGTTGCGGAGCTTATGAATTTCGATTTTGACTCAATTGAGCACGCCGATTGATTGTTGCTTTATGCATGAAAGGAAATTCAAAATGAAAAAAACACTTTGGTTTGTGGCGTTCGGACTGATCGCATTGCTTTCCCTTTGCCTGCCGTTTACTGCTTTTTCTGCTGAGGAAAAGGTTGTCTTTGTTTCGGATAAGGGAAAGGACACAGCAAGCGGAGCAGATGTGGCAAATGCCAAGAAAACCCTTTCGGCAGCGTATTCCGCTCTTGGCAGCTCCGGTGGCACAGTGGTTGTCTGCGGACCGTTGACCTTGACGCAGGATACCGGCCTTCCGCAGAACAAAAAAACGGTTACCCTTACCTCATCTTACGGGGGTACCGATTATGCAGCATCGGGGGCCAAAATGATCCTCGGTTCACGGTTGGAGCTGTTCGGTGCAACCGAGTTCAGGAGCATTACACTGAGTGTTCCGGCGGGACATATGATTTTCTGCAACGGTAATGATGTAACCTTCGGTGAAGCCATCAAGATCGTTCTGACGACCGGAGGAAGCTATCCGTATATTTTCGGCGGGGCATACTGCCCGGCGACCGGAGCAACGGCGGCAACCTGCAGCTTTTACGATTATACGATCCGTGTGGACAGCGGAACATGGACCTGTGTGCATGGAGGGAATTACCGCAATTCCGGAGATCAGCCCTCGGGTTATATCGGCGGTGTGAATCTTGTTATCAACGGAGGCACCTTCAACGGAGGGGCAAACGGCGTGTCCGACCTCGGGGTGATCACGCTGACTGGCTTCTGCGGGCTGGACGGAGATGCCTCTTTGACGATTAACGGCGGCACGATCGGAACTTCCGTCTTCCTCCTCGGAAGGCCGGGGGCATCCTCTGCCGGCAATGTTCTTTCCAATCGCGGAAATGTTACGCTGAAGGTTACGGGAGGAAAAATCAACTGCCGGCAGATTTCCCTTGTCCAGAACGGTTATGCCACAACTCTTGACGGAGATTACAATGCCGAGCTGACAGGTGCCACCTTTTCTGCCGCTTACGGCACGACCGATTGCTCGGGCGGTAAGGGGATTTGCCGCGTCCGTACGGATCTTGAAAAAGTAGCCGCGACTGTGAAGAACGGAGAAAAAACCGTTTTCCTGGCTCCTGACGGCAACGATAATGCATCCGGGCTGACACGCGAAAGTGCTGTTGCAACCGCTGCGGGTGCTGCAAAACTCCTTACGGGAGACAAGGGAGCAACGCTTGTCCTTTGTGGCGATATGACCTTATCGGGGCTGAAGACTTCCGATTTCTCCGGTGTTCTGACTGTAACGTCTTTGTATTGCGGAAAAGAGTACGGCGGCACACTTGCGATTTCGGGAAAGTCGGAGCTTTCCGCGGAACTTTGCTTGGAAAATCTGAAGATCAATGCTGTGGATGCCGAACTTTCGGCGGGAGGAAACAGTATAACCGTCGGAGAAAATGTCATTGTCTCCGGCGCTCTGTCGCTTGCCTGCGGTACAGGGGGCGACGGGCATATTCTGTCCGTGAAGAGCGGAAATTTCGAGACGCTTTCCGGCGGTTCCTCTGATTCCGGTACCGTCGGTGTGATGATGACGGGCGGCTCTGCCAGGACCGTATACGGTGCTTCCGGTGCACGCACAGGAGGCATGGCAAGTGTTCTCCTCCTCGGCGGCGCCGTTGATCGGATTATCGTCGCCGAAGCGGGTGCTGTGGGGGACTGCGGTGCAGCCGTTTACGGAGGCACCGTCGGTACGATTGCCGCGGTGGAGAACGGACGTTGCTCCGGGGATTTCGGGGTGACACTCATCGGCAGCGCCGTATCTGTTCCTGTTACTGCCGACTCTGTGTCGGGGGAGCGGATCTGTGTGCTTCCGGACGGCGGAGAGCTTCCCGCGGGCTTCTCGGACGGCGGGAAAGTGTTGTTTCTTTCCGACGGCGGCAAGGGCGACGGATTTTCTCCGCTGACCCCGATTGAGCGTCCTTTTTCTGCAGTTATGAAGCTGAGTCAATCGGCCCCCGCGTATTGTGCGGTTGTTCCGCTCGGGCGTTATTCTGCTTTATCTTCCGTCACTCTTTCCGATTTCGGAGGAAAGTATTTCTTCGGCGGTGTTTATGCCGGTATCGATTGGCGCGCGTTCTTTGGCGCGGAGCTTCGTCTCGGAGCTACTCTCGCTTTTGGGACGGATGCCGTAGTGGATTGTCTTTCTGTGGTATCTGCTACCAACAGTGCCTATCTTGCTGCGAACTGTCATTCCCTTACGATCGGAAAATCGGTGGTAACCTCTCGGGATACCGACCGGGCAGTAGATTACTATCCGTCCGTTGTCGGAGGCGCCGTACTTGCAGACGGGGCGTCGGTTGAACTCAGTTCGACCGACCTGACTGTTTGGAGCGGCACCTGGCGGTATGCGTATGCCGGAAATATTCTGACAAGCGGCGGCGTTACCCCACGAACCATTACCGGAAACACTTCCCTGACGGTAAACGGAGGCGTATATACCGGTGGTGTTTCGGCAAACGGAATGAATCATCTGACCGGAGACGCGACGCTGACGGTAAACGGAGGCGTATTCAAATGCAGTGTCTACGGGACGGCAGTTGCTTCCCCGTCCGTCGGAAAAACCGCCCGTATCAAAGGAAATGTGACGGTGACATTGAACCGCGGCGAATTCCGCGGAGATCTGCTGTTCGCACAACGGGATGAGGATGTCGAGTTTGAGGGCAGATATGTTCTGACGGTCGCCGGTGGGGATATTTCCCGTGTCAACGCCATCCGCGGCATTGACAGTCTTGCGAAGAATACCGGTGCCGAAAGCGAGCTGAACCTTTCCACCGAAATCAGCACAACGGCACCGCAGAGCGGAACGGTTACGGTTGAGAATCCGATTGCCGGCTTTGCGGATCCGTCGGTATACTTTCACGACGGCTGGTATTATTATACGTATTCCCGCGACTATAACGGTGGTCCTGCCCTGTGGATGACACGTTCCCCGAATGTGGCGGATCTTTCCGCAAGTGAGCCTGTCATGATCTGGAGCGCCAAGGTATCGGGTAATACAATGAAAAGCCTCTGGGCGCCGCAGATCTATTTCCTGGACGGAAAGTGGTATATTTATGCCACTTGCGCTATGACCAGTACGTCGGAGGCTGCACAGCGCCGCCCGTATGTCTGGGTGGGCAAGGGAGCGACACCCTATGACGGGTTTGACTTTTTCGGGACCTTTGAAAACTACGACGAAGAGGTTTACAGTTACCTGTCTCCGCGTATCCTTGAATACGGCGGAACGCGCTATCTGATCTTCGGCGGCTTTTACCGCGCTGAGGATAAGGTTGCGGGACAGCGCCATTATCAGAGAATGATGATCTGCAAACTGGAGTCTCCGACCCGGTTTGCGACGAAGGTCTCGGTTATTTCCGAACCGGATAAAAACTGGGAAATCGACGGAAAAGTCCAGATTCAGGAGGGGCCTTTCCCGATTGTTACACCGGGTGGAACTCTCTATGTCGCATATGCGGCAGGGCAAACAAACAGCAATGAGTATTGCACCGGATTGCTTCGTTTCACCGGAAGTGCATCCGACGATCTGACTGACCGGACGAAGTGGACCAAGCTGCCGGAGCCGCTGCAGTTTTTGGACTATGAGAACAGGGTTTACTCTCCCGGCGCTATGGTCTTTGTGCCGGAACCGGACGGAACCGGGCTTTGGGGCATTTTCCATGTGAAGCTGTACCCGGATATCGGGTATTCACACCGTGTTTTGTTTGCACAGCCCCTTACCTTTGTGGATGATGTGCCGACAATGGAGGCGCCGCAGCCACTCGGTACCGTTTACACCATGAAAAAGAACACGATGCCGCTTGCTTCCCGGATCGGGAGCTTTGATCGGACCGGTACCGTTTCTCCCGCTCCGGACCCTTTCCCGGTAACTACCGCGGAGCCGGATCCCGGCACGGATGTTCCGGGTACGGAGCCGACGAATCCCTCCGGGAGCAGCTCGATCCTTCTTCCTCTTACCGTCGGTGCAGTTCTCCTTGCCGTCGGTGCAGTGGTTGCTGCCGTTTTGATTCTCGGTAAGAAAAAGAAGAAATAAGGCAGTATCCGTAAAACAGGGAATGGAGCTGTAAAAAGCACCAAAAGAAGCAGAGACAATGACCGAAAGGTCAAAGTCTCTGCTTCTTGATTGTTGAGTCGGAAAATGCAGGCGGTGGGGAACAGACATAGAAACAAAGCCTATGGTAAAAATCCCTTTTATTCAAAGGTCATAAAGTAATGGGAAACAGGATTTTGCCGCTGCCGGAAGCCTGAATATCCAGTACCGTAGAGTCCCGTTTTCGCTCTGAAAAGCTTGAAAGCTTCGCTTTCAACCAACCGCATCGAATCACCTCATCCCTTTGATATGATCCGTCCTGAGGTTCAGTTGCGTTTTACCAGCTTGCCGACCTTGGCGCGCAATTCCTCCATTTTTTGCTTTCTCTCCTCTGACCGCTGAATGCGTTTTGCTTCGACTTCTGCTTTTTTCTGCGCTTTGGCTTCGGCTTTTTCCGCTTCCTCCAGAACCGCGGCGGCTTCGGAAATCCTCGTATCGATTTCCTCGGAAAGAGCCTGAGCCGCCGAAACCGCATAAACTCCGAGAATAGCGGCGGAGACGATCAGATTCTCCAGATCGATAATGGCCTCCTCCACGTCCGATCCGCTGATGATTTCATTAATAATGCCGAGATCGAGATTGCCGCGGATTACCGTATCGGGAATATCGTTTTTATCGGTGTCTGCCAGTAAGGTGTCAAAATATCCGTTGCCGTCAAGGTCCAGTGCGATCGAATCCACATTTCCGTCTCCGGTAAGGTCCAGAATGGCAATGTCCGGCTGACGATCGTCAGTTACATCAAGAAGGATGGCATCCTTTCTCTTGGTTTTGACGATGGTCCCTTTCAGGTCGCGGTCGCGGCGAATGGCGCGTCTGATTTCTTTCATGGTATACATGGTATATAACCTCCGATATTTATAATATTTTTTGTTTTGTCCCGCTAATTGTTTTTTGGTGTTTTACGGTCAGTGACGGCGGTGGGAAATTGTCAGCAAGGCAACCGCAATATTCTGGATGCCGTCCAGCATGAGCGCCACGCCGGTGATTCGCATAAGAAGAAGATTAGCTGCGTTCGGCCAGACCAGAGCGGCAACACCGAGAACGCCGGCAGCGATACTGCCCAAAAGAAGCAGCCACCACTCGCGGATTCCGAATCGCCTTGCCTCGATCGAGTTCTGAACGGTGATCAGTGCGTCGACAATGACGAAGATTGAGAGAAGCACGGTAAGGTACTCAGCCGCATCCTGCGGAAAGATCAGAATGACCATTCCTGCAGCCGCTGTCAGAATACCGAACGCAAGGTCGAACTGAAAGGCGATGCGGTACAGGTCGTTGGAGAAATAGCCGAACAGCTTGGCAATACCGGAGAGCAGCAGAATGGCCCCCATAACCCGTGCAAGCACGGTAAGCGAAATTCCTGGCCAGATGAGAAAAACACATCCGACGAGGAAGATCACCACCGACATCAGGATATAACTGCTTTTCGCGATCCAAACACGCTTCATGTTTTCACCCCCTTTGCACTTCGGAAATCGCATTGATTTCGGTTCCCTTTGTCTGAAAATAGAATATCACGTTTTTTTATCAAAAAAAACGGTCATTTCCTGCCCTTTGTTTCAAATTCCCACATTGGGCAGGTAAATGACCGTATTTTTCTTTGTAGATCATTGTTGGCGATGTCTGCTGAGCCGATCTGCGTTTTCCAGTGCGACACGCGAGGTCCCTTCCATGATACAAGCGAATCGGTCAAGCAGCTCAGACGGGGTGACTGCCATTCCGGCACGAATCCACCGCGTGACCATGGCGGAGATGGTTCCTGAAGCATAAGAGGCAATCAGCCGGCTGTCTCCATCGGAAAGCATCATCCCTTTTGCTCGCTGAGAGATAAAAAGGGGCAGATAGTACATGGAGGTTTCATAGATCAGATCGGACATTCTTTCATAACCGAGAGAACGGAAAACATGAAGCGTAACCTTCCTGTTTTCATACATATATTCGGTACTGGTTTTCAGAGCCTCAAACCAGGAGTGAGTTTCCGGGGGAAGAGATTCCCGTATTTGAGTGAGGCTCTCCTGAAACATCTCACGTGCGAGATCGTAAATATCCTGGAAATAGTAATAGAAGGTTTTGCGGTTGATCCCGCAATCGTCCACAATGTCCTTCACGGTTATTTTGTCGAGCGGTTTTTCATTCAGAAATTTCAGGAATGAAGCGTATATGGCCTGCTTTGTGAATTTTGACATTTCGGTCACCTCCGGATCCTTCCATTGTTTTTCCTATTATAACAAAATCCGCTGAAAAAAACAACCGCTTTGTTAAGAAAGGGGAAAGTCGAAGTAGGCAAGGGCGTCTCCCTTTGAATTTTTATAAAAGCGGATTCGGGAGGAGAGAATTCCATACTGTGTCGGTATCGTACAAAGGCGAGAAGCATTCATGATAACGCTAACTACGGAGGGCAAAACCGGTCAGATCCATATGACTTAAAGGCATCGTGGAAGCAAAGCGTCGGACAGATTGCTTTGCTGGGCGGAAGCCGTGCTTTCTGAAGGGGATGTTGGCGGGAAAGCGGGCAGAGTATTGCAGGAGTGCAGCAGAAGAAAAACAACGAGGAAAGGTGCAGAGAGGATGCGTTTCCTGGAGGCCTCCGGTTACAAAGCTTTTTCGTACGGATCCGTTTCCCATGAAATTATTGATCAGATATGTGAGAAATTCAAAAAAAGCATATGATTTTTATTTTCCAGAGTATCTGCCTCGGGGGTGATTGTTTATGAAAAAGAAAGCGGCTTTCCCAGATCGAAAAGCCGTTTGGCAGGATGGATTTTTAGAGAAAGGTCATGATGGAGTGGATTGTTCTTTGTCAAGTTCTCCGTCGGTACAGCGGATTTTATAATTGCCGGAGTCTTTGTCCCAATCAGGCTTTTTCAGAATTCTGCTCCACTGCTCCGTTGAGCCTGAATAGGTGATCTTTTTCAGAGCGCCGCATTCCCCGATAGATGCTTCGCCAAAACTTATGACGCATTGCGGAATCGAAATATGGGTCAGATTCCTGCAACGGAAAAAGGTTCCGTTTCCTATACTCGTGATATTCTTCGGGATAGTGATATCGGTCAGACTCTGGCAGAAGGAGAAGGCATAATCACCGATTTTGGTGATAGTTTCCGGCAGTGCAATGGTGCTTAGACTTTTGCATCCGGAGAAGGCAGAGGGGCCAATCTCCGTAACGCTTGCGGGAATAGAAATATGGCTGAGGTTCTTGCAGCCATCAAAGGAACAATGCCCGATACTTGTTACGCCCTCCGGAATCGTGATGTCGGTCAAAGCTCCGCAAAAATAGAACGCATTGTCGCCGATCCGAAGAACGCTGCCGTCGGCAGGAATCACACTGTTTTTGCAGCCGGCGATCAATGTTTTGCTTCTTTTGTCAATGATACAATTGCCCGATCCGGTATAGGTCGGGTTGTCTTCGGCCACTGTAATGCTTGTCAAGGCGTCGCAGGACGAGAACACCCATTTTCCGATGCTTCGGACACTTTCCGGAATTGTGATGTCGGACAGTTTTTTGCAGAAAGCAAAAGCATTCCTCATAATCACTTTTGTTGTATCTGCGATTTGGCAAGAAGAGATCGAGGAGCTCTTAGCCCGAACCAGGATGACATATGGATTGCTTTCGTTACCCAGGTACAATGCGTTGAGGTATTCATTGTATTGAAGACTGTCACAGCCGGTAAAAGCCGATTCTCCGATGCTTTGGATACTATCCGGAATCGTGATGGTGGTGAGGGAACTGGACAACTCCATCGGGGAGAATGCCTGTTCTCCGATACTTGTAACTCCTTCCGGAATTGTAATACTGGTCAGATGGGTACAATGGCAGAATGCATAGTTGCCGATTGCGGTAACCGGTTTGCCGTTATAAGCAGCAGGAATTACAATTTCGGTATCTTTGCAGGTTCCGATACCGCGGACATAATAACCGCTGTTGTCTGCATTGATTTGATATTCGAGGCCGGCACTGAAGTTTTGCTGCAAATCCGGATTTTCAGCCCCGTTTCCGGATTCCTCAGGGAAGTTTTCACTGTCAGATGAAGAGCTGCTCTCTCCATTCGGAGGTTTTATGTTGCAGCCAGACGAAAAGACAGTCGATGCCAAAAACAGTATGGCAAGTAAATTCCGGAAGGTGTGGGGTTTCATCAGAGAAGTTCCTTTCATTTTTGTTTATATTCTCTCGGAAAAATATTAACAGAATATGTAAGAAATGTTAATTGTTTGTTAATTCTTTCGCCGTGTCAAGCCATACCGGTCTTGCGTTAGCGGTTGGAAGATTGCCTGCAAAAAAGGCTTTCCTGAGAAGGAAAGCCTTTTTCGGTACAAATTGTTGAAATGTAGTGCGGATTTATTGGCAGGTGCGCGGGCGAAGGTTGATTTCGCGGATTTTTTCCATGCTTACCTTCGGGTTTCGGTCCATGTCAAGAAGACCGTTTACCTCCTGGAATACATCGGTAAGCTGTGTGTAGCAGTAACCGCGGAGGTAGGGAATGGACTTGAAGGCGGTGGTGATGTCATCGTAGCGCGCGAGGAAAACCTCTTCGTCGTTGACGGCGCCGTTGTAGCCCCAGTTTCCGTTTCCGCTGTCCTTGGCAAAGGCAATTCCGCCGTATTCGGTCAGCAGGCAGGGCTTCCCGCTGTTGCAATGATTGTCGGCAGTAAGGACGCGGGATTTGTTGGGAACGCCGGCTTCAAAGGTATCCGCATCGGTGTAGTCCTCATGACGCAGACCTTTTTCGTATGCCGTATAGTCGTGGGCCGTGACGATGTCGGTTTCTGCCTGCTCCCAGCCATCGTTTCCGGAGACAAAGCGGGTTCCGTCAAGAGAGTGAACAACATGGTAAAGCATGTCGTTGAGCTGCTGCATTTCCGGATTGGCTTTGATCGCGTGTACGCCCCAGCTTTCATTAAGCGGAACCCATGCAATGAGAGAGGGGTGGTTGTAGTCGCGTGCAATTGCTTCTGTGAGGTCACGGAGCATGTTGCGCTTTTCCCGGTCGCAGAACCAGTAGGCGGAGGGCAACTCACCCCATACAAGCAGACCGATTTTATCCGCCCAGTAGAGATAACGCGGGTCTTCAAATTTCTGATGCTTGCGGGCGCCATTAAAGCCGAGCTTGCGCGTCAGCTCCACATCGAGTTTCAGCGCCTCATCGGTGGGGGCGGTCAGGAGACTTTCCTTCCAGTATCCCTGATCCAGGATCAGGCGCTGGTAAAGCTCCCGGTTATTCAAAAAGATGCGATCTCCGACAATTTCAATTTTACGGAAACCGAAATAAGTTGTGAGCGTGTCGGCAACCGTTTCTTCTTCAAGAAGGGAAATGCGAACGTCATAAAGGTTCGGTGTGGCAGGGAACCAATAACGGAATCCCTCAATGGTTTCGTCGTGACCGGCAAAAAGAACGGCCTGTGCACGGCGGTTGCAGAAGCTGACCGTTCCTTCAACGACCGGCTTCCCCTGAAAGCTGACTTCGATTTTGGCTTTCATACCCGCGGGGACCTGGTTGGCTTCAATTTCAAAGCGGACGCAGGCGCGGTCAACGTCCGGGGTAATGCGTACATTGCGGATGTAATTCATACCGACAGCTTCCAGCCAGACCGTCTGCCAGATTCCGCTCATCGGTGCGTACCAACAGGCGAAGTTTTCCGGACGGAAGCTCTGTTTGCCGCGCGGCTGTTCGGTATCCAAACGATCCTCACACATGACAGTAAGGCTGTGTTCCGTTTCTCCGTCAGCCGTAACAAGATAAGTAATATCAAACTCAAACGGTGTATACCCGCCCTCATGGCTTCCGAGATACTGCCCGTCGAGCCATACCTTTGTGATGTAATCGGCTGCGCCGAAGTGAAGCAGCACACGCTTTCCCAAGAAGGACGCGGGAACGGTGAAACTGCGGCGATACCAGATGTAATCGCTGTGCCGCAGATCCTTTATGCCGGACAGCTCGGTCTGATAGGTAAAGGGGACGTTGATTTTCCGGTCGAAGGCGGCACCGTTCTGCCATTTTTCTGCCTCTCCGATACCGGTTTCATCAAAGGCAAAGTCCCACTCGCCGTTCAGGCAAAGCCAGTTTTCTCTGTATTTGTCGGGACGCGGATGCTCGGGACGCGGAATTGCTTTCTCCATGTTTTCCTCCAGAAGCTTTATAAAAAATATCATTGATCAGCAGAGCAGATGCTCTGTGGATCTGCTGCGATAAAGGGATTCTCCCCTATTCTATGCAAGCCTGTTGCTATTATATCTTATATAAAATTGCTTTTCAAGTCCGCTCGTAAAAAAGTTTGGCCTTTTTGTAATAAAATGTGAAAAAAATGCAAATAGGGCTGCTTTTCCGATTTCCTCTTTTTTGAGCGTTTGAAAAGGAAAGGCTTTTGTGTGACTCCGGGCAGTGTTTCCAAACAGCGACGGAACCCGTTGATCTGCAGGACCTCCGGGTTCCGTCGTGATGTTCTTCAGAAAGCTGTTATTAAAAAATTGAACAAGGAAGTGCTGCTTCGGCAGAATCAACGGAAAAGCAATTCAGAGAGCAGAGGGAAGAAGAGAGAAAATTTCATCTGCAATTTCATCCGGTGTCCGGCAAGCGTTAATCAGAACAATATTCTGGGAGGGATCTGCTTCCCGTACCTTCTCAAAAACGCGGATATATTTTTCACGGGCTTCTCGCAACATCTCCGCGCTTTGCTCGTAGATTTCCGCGGCACGGTGGCGTCGCGCAATCCGATTGCTGCTGGTATCGGGATCCAGATCCAGAAAAACGCACAGATCGGGTCGAAGAATATCGGGGCAGCCGAGATTGGCGTGGAGAACCCAGTCGAACAGCTCCGGTGTTCCCTGATAAACAAGCGAAGAGTAGTAATAGCGGGAGCAAAGAACATCTGCCCCGCTTTCCAGAAGACGGCGTATGCCGAAGCGTGAATCGGTATTGTGAAGCACGCGATCGGAGAGAAAAAGGGCGGCAATAGCACTGTCAGACATTTTTGTCTTGCCTTTGAGGACAGAGGCAAGCAGAGCACCGGCAGCGGTCGGGGTGTGACTTGCCTTGCCGGTCGGCTCACTTGTGATGAAGGCATAGCCCCCCGCGCTGGCAATGCGTTTTTTCAGTAGCTTGAGCTGCGTTGTTTTGCCGCAGCCGTCAATTCCTTCAATGACAATGAATCTGCCGCGGTGTCCGCCGGGCCCGGCACTGTTTCCGTTTCCCTTGAAAGACATATCACTCCCCGATCCGGAACTTTGTTCCCTGCGGAGTATCAATCAGCGTGATACCCTCAGCGGCAAGCGCATTGCGGATGGCATCTGCTTCCGCATAGTTCCGTGCCGCCTTGGCGGCGCGGCGTGCTTCGATTTGTTGCAGGATATATGCGGTGCGTGGGTCGGAGGCATTTTCTTCCGGCTGTTCTTCCTTCTGCTGCTTTTCCCGCAGCCTGTCCGCCGCAGCAAGGAGCCCGAGACACAGCACTCCGTCGAATTCCCGAATCAGTGCAAGCTTGGCTTTCCCCGACAGCTGAGATTTCAGAACATCGTAGAGCGCAGTCAGGGCAAGAGAGGTGTTCAGGTCATTAGAAAGCGCGGAACGAAAAGCGTCGCGATATTTTTCTGCGTCTTCACCGGCGTCTTCGCCCTCGTCCTTCAATGCGGCAATACGAGAAGCCAGTTTGGCATATGCCGCGGCAGCGTTGTCAAGATTTTCATAGGAGAAAACCAAAGAGCGGCGGTAATGGGAGCCAAGGCAGAAAAGGCGATAGACAAGCGGGTCATAGCCCTTGCTTTCCAACAGGGAAACAGTCAGAAAGTCGCCCTTGGATTTGCTCATTTTTCCGGTTGCATCATTAAGGTGGAGAATATGGAACCAGTAATTGCACCACTTGTGCCCGAGGTATGCTTCGCTCTGGGCAATTTCATTCGTGTGGTGCGGGAAGGCATTGTCGATTCCGCCGCAGTGAATGTCCAGCCGTTCCCCAAGATATTTCATGGAGATGGCAGAGCATTCGATGTGCCATCCGGGATAACCGATACCCCATGGGCTGTCCCATTTCAGCTCCTGATCTTCAAACTTGGATTTGGTAAACCAGAGGACAAAATCGGTTTTGTTCTTTTTGGCATGATCCTTTTCGACACCTTCGCGGACGCCCTCCGCCAGGTCTTCTTCTCGGAAATCGTTGAATACATAGTATTTGTCGAGTTTGGAGGTGTCAAAATAGACATTGCCCTCGGAAAGATAGGCATACCCCTTTTCCAGAAGCCCCGAAACCATTTTGATAAATTCCGAAATACAGCTTGTCGCAGGCACAACAGTATCCGGACGGCGGATGTTGAGCTTCCGGCAGTCCGCAAAGAACGCGTCGGTATAATACCGCGCAATTTCCATAACGGTTTTATGCTCCCGGCGTGCACCCTTGAGCATCTTGTCTTCGCCTGTGTCCGCATCGCTTGTCAGGTGACCGACATCAGTGATATTCATGACCCGGTCGACATCATAGCCAAAGTAGCGCAGAGAGCGTTCCAAAACATCCTCCATAATATAGGAGCGAAGGTTGCCGATGTGCGCATAATGATAAACAGTCGGACCGCAGGTGTACATTTTTACTTTGCCCGGTTCATTGGGAATAAAGACTTCCTTTTGCCGGGTGAGGGAATTATAAAGCTGAAAATCCATATTTAATCGTCCTTATTCATATTGCTTTCTTTCGTGTCCTTCTCCGCCCCGGATCCGGTAAGCTTCTGTTCAAGATCGGCAATTTTGCTTTCCAGGCGCAATAACTCTGCAGCGACGGGGTCGGGAATGTGAATCTGGTCAAGATCCGGGTCAACTCGCCTGTTGTTGACCGATACGATACGCGCCGGAATGCCGACCGCGGTGGAATTTGCGGGAATCTCCTTCAGAACCACGGCGTTGGCTGCGATTTTGGCGTTGTCACCGACGCGAAAGGGACCGAGCACCTTGGCACCGGCTCCAACCATAACGTTGTTTCCGAGCGTTGGGTGACGTTTGCCGGTATCCTTCCCGGTTCCGCCAAGGGTAACTCCCTGGTAGATTGTACAATTGTCACCGATCTCTGCCGTTTCGCCGATGACAACACCGCTTCCGTGATCAATGAAAAGTCCGCGTCCGATTGTTGCTCCTGGGTGTATTTCCACTCCGGTGATGAACTTGGCTGCTTGGCTGATTGCCCGGGCGGCAAGAACGTGACCGCGGCAGTGAAGCGCGTGCGAGACACGGTGCGCCAGAACCGCGTGAAACCCGGAATAGAGAAGCAGAACTTCAAGGTCGGAGGTTGCTGCAGGATCCCGTTCACGCACTGCTTTTACGTCTTCCTGGATTTCCACAGCTGCCTTTTTTGCCGTGCGACAGACTCCGTCCGCTTTTTTCAGGACGGTTTTTCCGAGCTTTCCGACGGCAGTCTCCGTTTCTGTCAGCGTTGTTTTCAGCAGCTTGCTTGTGTCTATCCGTTTATCCATAGTGTCAGCCTCGGTTTATTTTGGTTACTTATTAAAATATTATATACAAGTGCCGGAATTTTGTCAAGATTCCGGAGCTTCTTCCTCCAGAAAGCCCAGAAAAAAGTCGATGTACTCAGACAATCAGCAGCAACAGAGGAAGTGTGAAAAGACTCAGCAGTGTTGAGAGGAGAACAACATTGGCACTCAACTCCTGCTCACAGCCGTGCAGCTCCGCAAGGGAGAGAATGATGGCGGCAGAGGGACAGGCGCTCAGAACCAATACGGAGATTTTGAACACCTCATCAAAGCAGGGAAGAAAGCAGACGCAGAGATAGCAGAAAATGGGGAAAACGATGAGTTTGAGTAAACTGTCGGCATAGGCAAAGGAACGTGTAAAGATCTTTTTGAGGTTTGCCGACGCCAAGCGCATTCCGAGAACAACCATGCAGAGCGGCGTCGTCATTTTTCCGAGAAGCGAGACCGCATTTGCGGCAGTTTCCGGAAGCCGGATATCGCACAGTGCCAGCAGAAGGGAGGCAATTGCGGCGAGAGTGGTCGGATTCAGAAGCGCTGCCCGAGGGGATATATATTTTTTGTCACGGGTGATGAGAAAAACCCCGACCGTGAAGACAAGAAGATTCATTCCCGTTATGTAAAGTGTACTGTAACAGGCGACAATCGGTTCGTTCGGAAACAGCGCGGTAATGACGGGAAGACCGAAAAAACCGCCGTTTGCAAGAACCGCGCCCGCGGTGAGAATGCGGTACTGCGGATTATCGTAGCGCCGGTGCAGAACAGCATATAGGATTCCGACAAAAACCAGCTGCAACAAAAGCGTTACCAGAAAAAAGACCGCCATTTTGCCGAAGTTCTCAGCGGAGTGCTCCATTGATTGAAAGGCGTTCAGAATCATGCAGGGACCGCAGACATAGATCAGAAGACCGGAAACAGACTTGGCATGCCCGCTTTCTGCCTTGCCGGATTTCACAAGAGAAAAACCGCAAAGAAGATAAATCAGCATCAGGAATACATTAGTAAATACAATAACAAAGCCCATGAGACCTCCGGAACCGGGAAAAGACATTTCTATATATTATCCTCTATTGCCCTGCTTTTGTCAACCCCTGAATCGGTGTATCCCGGCAGATTTGCCGGGATACACCGAAAAAAGCCGGACGGTCTTACCATGCAGATAAGACCGTCCAGGCCGGTGCTTTTTCTGGGTTATACTCGGTGGGATTCGTCCGGTTTCTTTTTTCTGCAGAACAGCAGGGCAAGAATCGCTGTGACGGCGACGCCAATGGAGGCAGCCGCTACCGGATGCATCCGATAATTGCCGTTTTCTGCCGAGGAGGGCTCGGTGCCCGCGGGGAGCTGTCCGGCATTTGTTGTCACCGAGACTTCGGTTGTCGGCTCGGTTGTGACAGCCTGGCCGTTTTCGTCAGAGGGTATCCGCGCTGTGTCCGAAAGCGCCAGCGCAAGCACAGATGCGAGAAAGGTATAGCCCGTATCGTCGGGATGCAGACTGTCCGGAAAGAGCTGCTGCCGATCCCAAGTCAGCGCATTGAGGTCGATAAAACGGGCGTCAAGCTCCTTTGCCAGTTTCTTCTGCATCGGGATCAGTATATCACGCACGCCCTCACGCCGTTCTACAGTGTCGGAACGGGCTGTGGAGCCGAGAATCCAGATTTCAGGCGCGGGGGAAAGCTTCTGATAGCTTTCCAGAATGGCAAGCGCATCCGCATAGACCTGATCGACTTTTCCGTTTATCAGCAGTGCAATGTCGTTTGTACCGAGCATGAACAGGACAATATCCGGTTTAAAAGAAAGACTTTCCCGGTATTTTTCTGTTGCAGTGTAGGCGCGTTCACTTGAGCAGGTGATGACGCTTCCGCCCACACCGAAGTTGCCGACTTCATACTTTCGTCCGAGTATGGAGGCAAGCTGGGCGGGGTAGGAAGCTGTTTTTTCATTGGAGGATCCGACGCCTTGGGTGATGCTGTCCCCGACACAGGCGATGCGGATTCTGTTACCGCCCGCCGTGCTGCCGTCTGCGCGTTCTATCCGGTCAAAAAGATAGCCGTGTGTGTCCGCAAAACCGTCTGCACCCGCGCCGCAGGTGAGAGAGGTGTTCTGCACAACATCAAAAAGAATCATATCAACCGTGCTGCCGGCGAGAACCTTCAGATGGATTTCTTTTACAGAAGCATTGAAAGCGCGATCAACGTCTCCGATTCTGCCGACCGAAGCGCCGTTCAGTGTTATGTTCATGGTTCCGCAGCTGTTGCTTTTGAACTGCTCAAAGCCACCACTGACACTGGCAAAGATCATTTCCGCATACGCGCTGCCGGAAAGCTCAATTTCAGCGGTTCCCGTACTGGCTACGCCGGAGAGCATTCGGTTAAAGCCTACAATTTGATAGAAGCTGCCGCTTTTTACGGTAATAGAGGAGGAGCCCGGGCGGGAGTCCACAGAGGTGTTGAATCCGCCGAGGAGATAGATCCGGAGAATTCCGGAGGTGTCGCATCCCTCCCCGAAGGTGATGGGATAATAGCGCGCGGCGATCAGCGCGGTTTCGCCGCCTTTGAAGCGGACCTGTTCAAACTCCGTAGGACCGCTCAGATAATAGCGCTGGGCATTGCCAAGGTCAAGCGATGAATTTTCCGAACTGCCGTCGATGATGATTTTTCCGGTATGCTTTGGCTCAGTGAAGCAGTTGCCGCCCGTAAAACAGGAGGATTTTTCTGTTGTCACAGTTCCGCACAGAAGGATTCTTCCTCCTTCGGGAAGAAGAGCAAATGCCTCGCCGAGGTCTCCGAGGGGAGAGTCCGGAGAGCTTCCGTCGCCTTTGCCTCCGTCACGGACGTAAACGTTTTTTTCCGCCTTGTCTGCGGCATAGGCGGATATTGCGCCTGCGGGGATACTGCAGAAAAACAAAAACAGGACAGAAAGCAAAGAAAGCCATTTTCTCGAGAGTTTAGTTTGCTTCATTTTCCGTTCTCCCTTGCCATCTTTTTTTCTATTATAGGATTTACGGACAGGCTTTGTCAATTCGGCAAAAGGGCGTTTTTGCAGAAACGGGAACACAAAAAAGATCATGCAAAAAAGAAAATCAGTTGCAGGTGTCTCTGTTTCCGCCTGCCTTTTTACAGGCAACGGCGAGCGGAGGTTTTTAGAAGCGGGATTTCCACGTTTTTTATTTTGATTTCCCATTCGCACGTCTCTTATAAAAATAGAAGGGGAATTGAAGGAAAAACTCCCGTTTCCCAATGGAGAGGGAAAAGACAGCAGCTGTTTTCAGAAATGCAGTAAAAATACAGTTGCTCTGTATATCATGGAAAAACGCCGGTTGTTCTGACCGGCGTTTTTTGTTGATAATTGAATACTATACTTTCCGGCGACCTTATCATCTGTCAGCTTTGCTTGCTGCTTTTTTGGAAAACCGCGTAACCAGCCATTCCGAGAAAAATGCGATAAGCGTTCCGAGAAGAATTGAGGCAAAGACGTCAGACGGATAATGAACATAGAGGTAAAGACGGGAAAAGGCGATGAGAACGGCAAGAACAAGTGCCGCCCAGCCGAAGCGTTTCCGATCCCGCAGCATAAGAACGACAGCAGCCTCAAAGGAGGCGGCTGTGTGTCCGGAGGGGAAGGAAAAGTCTGTCGGTTTTTTGATCAGAGTGATTTCGATATTCCAGAGATCGTAGGGGCGGATACGGTGGATCAAAGGCTTCAGCCCGAGATTGCAGATAAGCAGTCCGCAGAGCAGAGCGACTGCTACCGTTAATCCGGTTTTTCGTGTCTGTCGGAAGCAGAGAAGAAGCACGGAGCAAACAATCCAGAACCATCCGGCATTCCCGAGAAAGGTGATGATGGGCATTACGGTATCCAGAAAGGCACAGCGAAGATGGGAGGCGATCCATTCGAGTATAGCATGATCCCAGGAATAGATGTTGTTGATCAGAGAGAACGCGGCAAACAAAATCGGTAAGCCTCCTTATGGATTGATTGGTGATATCGCAAATCCGGGATGCGTCGTTGCCATGGCGGCGCAGATAGAAAGTGAGTCCCGTCTGCCTTATTTATCCGGCGTTGGCGAAGGTATCATAGATCCGATAGACGCCGTCCTGATCGCGGCGTAGATAAAGTGTCAGGTCAACATGGTCAACGTAGTCCTCCTTGCCGGGGATCGTGAGGTGATGATCCAGGGAAACGCGGCAGGAGAAAAGGGAGTCGCTGTACCGATAGAACTCACTTGCGGTCTGATTGACAAAGAACCAGCCGCTATGATCGATTACGAAATAATAAGGATTGTCCATGATGCTTTTCCACAGCTTGGTGGAGGTGTCGAAATACCCCTGAATTTCACTTGTTTTTACAGTGGTTTCCTGAATATAAGCACAGTAGCCTTCGACGGCCTTGATGACATAATCGGAGTATTCATTTTTCAGTTTTTCACTGTAAATATCGCAGGTGTAGTAGTTGCCTTCCTCATTATATACGGGAGTGCAGGACTCCCCCATATTGCTGACGATGGTCAACTCCGGTTTTTTGTACAGCCCCTTGACGGTGTAAGCGATATAGGTGATTCCCGCGACACCATCCGGAAGGTGATTTTCGTGCTCGGTGGTTTCCCTCACGTCGGCAAGCTTGTGGCTTTCCCCGATCGGCTTTCCGTTGAGGTAAGCGGTAAAGGTCTCCGGAATCTTGACCGAAATGCTTTCGTGCGGATAATAGTAAACCGATATTCCGCTCAGACGGTAGCGGACAAAGCCGCGCGGACTGATATCGGACGGGTCTTCCGAATGATCAAGGGTAAACTCTGCGATCTTGCTGTCACCTGCTTTGACGGCATAACGTAACGTTCCTTTTGCGTTAAATGTGTCGATAAAATACTGTGACGGATCTTTCAGCTTCAATGCGGCGGGGGCGGTTCCGCTTGTTCCAACCGAGGTCGGATGATAGCTCAGCTCCTTGCCGTCAATCAAAGCGTTGATATAGGCTTTGATGTCTTCCTCACTCTCGAATTCCGTCAGCTTCTTTTCCTCATCGCTCTCCGCACGGAGAGAATCGTAATTGAATGGGGAAAAATATTTCCGGAAGACCTCCTCCGCAAGGTGTTTCGGCTGAACCTCCTCATATTCCGTAAGAAAATCGGTAATCTTCCCAAGTGTGCGGGCAACAACGATCACGACTGTGAGAATCAGAAGAAGAATGACAGACCAGTAAATGATTTTCCAGATAGGCAAGCGCTTTTTTTTCGGCTTCCCCGGTTCACGGACGCCGGGACGCGGATTCATACGGTTGTTTGTCACGGTGGTCTCTCCTTATTCTGCTTGATCAAGCGGCGCGACCACAAAATAGGTCGGCATGCGGAACGGCTCAGTGAACGCCTTGTATTTGTTGATAAGCCCCTTCTTCTGATATTCATCGAGGCTTTCATAATCCACGCCGTCAATTTTATCCCAATAATCGCGGTAGTACATCATGGAAGAGGAGCCTCCGTCCAGCTTGGCTGCAGTAACGGCGCCGAGTTTGATCATGAGGTTTACCATGTCGTCATGCGTTGCGCCGAGGCTGGAGGCGGTACGCCCGTCTGTGACAACCATGACAATCGTCCCGTCCAGCCTCTGCCCGATCGCAGTGCGCTGTGCAGCCCCGGTATTTCCGGGCTGATAATTCGGAAGGATGCTTCCTTCTGCTTCGTTGTAGGACAAAAGCACATTGTTTGTCTGGAAGCAAACTGAGTCGCGGATACCCATTTCCCGGAGTTTGTCGGGGGTGTAATCGGTGTTGTTTGTAGGTTCCCGGACAATCAAACGGTTGTTCTTATCCAGTCCGATAAAGGTGTGATTGTATATGCCGTCACGGTCGTAGACGCAGACGCCTTTCGAGAAAACGGTGCCGATCGGTTTGCCGAAGAGATAGGTGGCATCGGGAGAAACATATTCTCCGCCGTTGATTATTGCGGCTGCATTTTCCTTTTCTGCCATTTCAAAAATGCGCAATCCTTTTTCATAGCCGTTTTCCGCAGTAGCAACATAAACCCTGCCCGGATCCCTGACAAGGAGAATGTAGGCGCGAAAGGTAGGACCGCTGTAATTCAGATAGCAGAGACCGTCGATCCATACTTCCTTTTCTCCGCCGGTGCCCGTAAGATTGCTGTCCTGATATTGACCCATACTGTCAATCGGAATCGGGTCGCTGTATTCCACATGGCTGGCATCGACGATTGCCTGGACAACATCATCGTCAAGGAAAAGGCCGGGTACCCATTTGGTTGCGCTTGCCTGCATGGCGCTGAGCACAAGCTGATCCCGCATGGTAACGCTCGGACCGTTGGCAATCGTATTGCAGAAGGCAAAAAGTGAACCGACGGCAACGCCGAGAAGAATCAAAACAAACAGGAGAGTGTGTCCGATCACAGAAAGCACAGTGCGCCACGGATTTTTCTTTTTTCTCCGCGGTACGCGCCGCGCGCTGTGAGACAGGCCGGTTTTTTCTGTGGAAAGAATCCTCCCGCTGTTCCGGGAAGAGGAGGCAGACGATTTCTCTGCATTTTTCGGGGGGGTAGATGCACGGCTGTCCCGATCGTCCTGCGGTCGGTTGTTCGGAGTACCAAGATTCATGGATTCAATCCTTTCTTATTTTTTTCGGAAGACCCATTCCCGCTGAATGCGGAAGGTTAAAAAGAAGAGAAATGTATCAACAATCATTTTGATGACGGTGGTGACAAGAGCATATTCCGCCCCGAAGATGTTTTCAAGCAGGGAGACTAACCCGATTGAGCATGCCATTACGGGAAGGGCAAGTGCAAAGTAGCGAAGCAGCGTATTGCCGGAGAATCTGCTGGCGGAAAATACGATATGCCGATTAATGGCGTAGTTCACAACACCGGATACGAGACGCGCCAGAACAGTGCAGACAAGCACCCGCCACAGTCCGAGGTGCGGACCGAAAAGACGGAGAAAAATGTAAAAGGCGACGAGGTCGGTCAGTGACGCACAGAGAGAACTGGACAGATACTTCAGAATCAGCGAATAAATCCGGATGCTGTCGCGGAAGGGATGAAAGTGCGAACGGCTGTTGTCGTCCAGATAGACGGTGGTAATCTGTTTCTCCGTCATCGGCATACCGATCCGTTTGGCCTCCAGCAGCATGTTTGTTTCATACTCATAGCGGTCCCCGCGGATCTGCGTAAGCGCCGGCAGAAAACGGGCGGGAATTGCACGCAAGCCTGTCTGTGTGTCATGAATGTGAAGCCCGCAGAAGGCAAGAAACACAAAAGAGGTAATCCGGTTGCCGAGACGGCTGCGCCGAGGCACCTCACTGCCGGAAAAATCCCGGCATCCGAGTACGGCTCCGTCAGTGCGGCACATCTCCTGCGCGCAGGCAAGAACATCTGCGGGAAGATGCTGTCCGTCTCCGTCCGCGGTTACAACCCCGAGCAGATCGGGGCGGTTTTCGGAAAGCCATCCGAAGGCGGTTTTCAGGGCGGCCCCTTTTCCCCGGTTGACATCATGGCGCAGGACGGTAACCTGCGGCAGCTTTTCGATTTCTTCGAAAACCGAGGCAAAATCCGTTCCTCCGCCGTCGTCTACAACGCAGAGATCGGTGAAGCCGGCATCACACAGCCCCCGGACGGTTTCGGGCAGTTTTTCATCCGGCTTATAGGACGGAAGAACGACCGCAACTTTCTGTATGTCAAATACCATTTATATCTCTCCTGTTTGATGTAATGTCAACGCTTCCGATACTGGATGGCAAGCAAAAGAGTAACGGAAAGCATGGCGGCGGCAAGAACGATGATTGCCACGGAGCGCCCGGAACCTTTTTCCGCGTCGCCTGCCGTGTTCCGGCTTTCCTCTGCTGCTCTTCTGCTTTCTTCGGCAGCGGCTCGACTGCTTTCTGCGGCAAGACGGCTTTCCTCTGCTTTCCTGCTTTCTTCAACCCGGCGGCTTTCCTCGGCAGCGGCACTTTCCGCAGCTGCACGGCTTTCCTCGGCTTGCCGTTCCGCTTCCGCCGCGAGACGCTCCTGCTCAGCGAGAGGGAGAATATGCTCCAGAAGGTCGTTTTTCTCTTCGTCAGCTCCGACAGCGGTGGCGTAAAGCCCGTATTCGCGCGGGGAGTATTTGGCTATTTGGGTCGAGAGGGTGATCGGGGAACCGGCGTTTCCGTAAATCCAGTTGTAAAACCATGTCCAGTGCTGGGAGACATGAAAACGGAAAGCTTCCTGCGATACCGTGAACGCGGATTTTCCGCCAAAAGCGGAAAGAGGCGTGTCCAGTTCCAGGGTAATCCGGTTGTTTTCATACAGATGCAGGTAGACTTTTGCGACCTTCCATTTTCCGTCGGAGCCAACGCCTGTGCGTCCCGGCTCAGTCACCGTTTCGCAGGCACGGATAACCGACTCGGCACACAGCATGTGCGTGCCGTGCCCGTACTCTCCCTGTCTGTCATGCGTGACAAGAACCTGGGGTTTGGTCTGTTCAACCGTCTCTGCAACGAAGGCGGTAAATTCCTCTTCGGTATAACCCTGTGCGCCGTAGACGGAGAGGGCACCGGCATAGGACTCACTGTATAGGTCGGGAAACTCCGAAATGATCGGATAATTGCGGACCCCGCAGTACCACAACCCGTCAAGAAGCTCATGGCGGCGTAAGGAAGCGTCGTTGTGATTGGTGAAGTAGGCAACCTGCACCCGGCAGCCGCGTTCTCCCGCATAAAGCGGAAGAAGTCCGGCGAAGAAAAGCTGGTCGTCGTCGCTGTGGGAAACCAGCAGGAGGATATCCGACTTTTCCAAAGGTGCCTGCCAGGTCTGGACCCATTCCGGGAGCGTTCCTTCGGAGAAAAGATAGATTTCATCACAGGCGATGGCAAAATCAAGACGGATACGGATGCTTTTCGGTGCTTCCCCGAACGCTGCCGTTAGATCGAGCAGCTCGTGAATCATCCCGCAGTCGCCGAAAACCGCGGTTTTTCCCGACGCAGTATCCTCAACCGTATAGGCGGGGGCGGGTGTCTCAAAAATGAAATATACCGAGGCGATTCCTTTAGGATTATCGGCTGTGATCGTCGCACCGTTGTAGGCATTTGTGTAGTCATTGTAGTTTCCGTCGAGAACAACGGGAGGATTATAAAAGCCCTCGGTTTTTACGTTTGATTGTGCAGTAATATCCTGTGCCATGCCTTCCGCGGAGACAGGGACGGAAAAAGCAAAGAAAGGAAAAAGAAAGACAGCGGCAAGCAGAAGCACACCGCCTCGGGGGATACGGAAGTTCATGGCAATAATACTCCTTTTAAGGATATTAATATGATACTACACAAATGCGGAAAAATCAATTGCATCCTTGAATTTCCCGGTATATTTTCTTTTTGCGGGACTGTGGAAAAGATGGCAAAAACTCGGAGATAATTGTTGTTGCTGTCACGGAATGACGGTTTTCGACAGTGCCGCCGTGCTATCATCATGCTTGACCCGCCGTTGACCTCGGGCAGCGGCGGAGCAATACCGGGAAGAAAGGAAAAGAAGAATGATGAGTCAGTCATCACGGATTGTTGTTACGGTCGACGGATCGACCCTGACCGTTTCTCCGCGCGGGGAGATCGATCATCACAGCGCACGTTCCCTGCGGGAACGCATCGATAATGAGCTTTATACCAATCGCCCCTCTTTGTTCGTTCTGGATTTGTCGGGGGTCGATTTTATGGATTCGTCCGGACTCGGACTGCTGCTCGGCAGATATCAGCGGGCGGTTGAAATGGGGTGCGAAATGAAGCTTACCGGCTGCTCGAAACGGACCAAAAAAATTCTTGAGCTGGCAGGCGCCGACCGGCTTTTCGGGCTTGCTGAAAACGTATAACAGGAGGAAAATCATGAAGGAAACGAAAAAAAGCGCAAAGCCCGGCGCGAAACCGGAAAATGAAATGCGGCTGCGGATTCCCGCCTTTCCGCAGAATGAGGGAGCGGCACGCGCAGTGGTCGGGGCGTTCGTAGCCAGACTTGACCCGACCGTTGAAGAACTTGCCGATCTGCGCTGCGCGGTTTCGGAGGCGGTTACCAACTGCGTTGTACATGCCTACGGAGGGATGGGCGGTCCGCTCTACATAACCGTCCGGCAGTGGAGGGGGCGGCGGATTACCGTGGAGATCCGGGATCGCGGCAGAGGAATCGACGATATCGGTGTCGCCATGCAGCCTGCGTTCACAACGGACGACACAGGGGAACGGAGCGGAATGGGGTTTGCTGTTATGCAAACCTTCTGCGATGAGGTGCGGGTAAAATCCACGCCGGGAAAGGGAACATCCGTTACTCTGATCAAGCGCCTCTCCGATCCGCAGGAGGAAATGTGAGCGACGGCGGGCTTACCTATGCCGACAATGCGGAGCTGGCGGCGCTGGCGGCCGCGGGAGACTCCGATGCCTGTGCCGCCCTTGTGGAGCTCAATGCCGGGCTGGTTCGCAGCCTTGCCATGCGCTTTGCAGGACGCGGGGTGGAAACGGAGGATCTCCTGCAGCTTGGAAGCATGGGACTGTTCAAGGCTGCACGTTCCTTTGATCCGAAGAAAGGCTGCGCGTTCTCCACTTATGCTGTGCCGCTGATTCTCGGCGAAATCAAACGGTATCTGCGCGATAACGGTCAGCTGAAAGTATCGCGGCAGACAAAACGCCTCGGCGCTCACCTTCTCCGTGAAGCGGAGCGGACGCTGACTGAAACAGGGAAGGAGGCGCGTCTTTCCGAGCTTGCCGAGCGTTGCGGGATTTCCGAGGAGGATGCGGCAGACGCGCTTTGTGCCGTTTCCCCGACTGTATCTCTCTCCGAACCTCTGGGAGACAGTGAGGGGGACGGGACACTTGATTCTCTGCTTTCGACCGGGGAAAACGAAACAGAACGTCTTGTGGAACGGGTTGCGCTGTCTGAGGCAATCAGGAAGCTCCCTCCGGAGTCGAGGCGCCTTCTGGATTTACGGTATCGCCGGGAGCTTTCTCAACAAAGGACTGCCGAAATTCTCGGTATTTCTCAGGTAAAGGTTTCCCGAGAAGAAAAGAAAATTCTTGCCGCTCTTCGGGCGGAGCTTTCCCGATGAATAGAAAAAACTTGCCTGACAGAGAGAGAATTTCATGCGAAACAGACACGTAAATTCAGACGAAAAACAAGAGAGTTTGTTCCCGCGCCGGGCTTTTCCGTTACCGGAATTCCCGGCGCTTTTTTTTGCGGTCAAAATCAGATATACAACGAACTTTCATGTTATTGATATATCTTTGCAACTTTTGGTTACTTGATTATAAACGGCAGTTAAAAATAAATAATTCATAAAACAAGGGGTAAATTGAGCAAAACAAGAGAAAATACGGGAATTATTCAGGATAGATTGTTATGGAATATGAAAACAGAATTTTCATATTAGAAAGTTATATAATAATCAAATGTTAGCGGAAGTTCATCCGGATCCGGCGGGAAACTCTTGCATTTTGTTGCTTTCTTCGGTATAATACAGCTATGAAACTACATGATTCTGATATCCGCCCGCTGCTGTTTGATTATCTTGACGGAATCTACGGCAAGGTGCGGACCTATGAAGAACTGATGATCCATGATAGCCGCGCGGATGTTCTTGCAGTTGTTCAGGGGGCGCTGATCGGCTTGGAGATCAAAAGCGACGCGGATACCTACGCGCGGCTTGCTGCACAGGTAAAGGATTACGACCGCTTCTGCGATCTCAATTATCTTGTTGTCGGGTCAAGTCACGCTCAGCATGCGGCTGAGCATATACCACAGCACTGGGGACTGCTTGCCGCCGACGGGGAGAAAATAACGGAGCTTCGCGGAGCGCAGGCGAAT
>JAXFQY010000106.1:0-47317 GCA_034178705.1 Eubacteriales bacterium
GTAGCTAGAGCGCTCATTACAAATCCTGACTTTGTTATCGCTGACGAACCGGTTTCTGCCTTGGATGTTTCCATTCAGGCGCAGGTGATTAACCTTCTGAATGATCTTCGGGATCGGCTCGGACTGACGATTCTCTTCATAGCGCATGACCTTTCGGTTGTCAAATATTTCTCTGACCGGATTGGAGTCATGTATTACGGAAAGCTGGTTGAGCTTGCCTCGTCTGATGAGCTTTTCCGCCACCCGCTTCATCCGTATACGCGCTCGCTTCTCTCTGCGATTCCGCTTCCCGACCCGAACTACGAGAAGAAACGGAAGAGAATTGTGTACAACCCTCTGGCAGAACACGATTATTCCGTGGATAAACCGTCCTTCCGTGAGGTTGCCCCCGGACACTTTGTGCAGTGCAACGACGCGGAATATGCCAAATGTCTTGAGATCCTGAAACAGGGATGAAAAAAGGCTTCCGGGCATATCTGCCCTATCTGATTGCCGCGGCGGCATTTGTTGCTGTCTGCCTTGTTGTCTGCGGAACCTTTACCGCCGAAACGCCAAAGGAAGCAGCGCGCGCTGTCTGCGATGCCTTCTTTATCCCCGCAGTTCTTTTTCTCGGGGTGGCTCTTCTCGGTTGGGCGGCATCGAAAGGCGCATACGATATTTTCGGGTACGGACTTCGTTACCTGTTTGTGCTTCTGCCGCGGAGAAAATCGTATGAGAAGACAGAAAGCTATTACGATTATATAGACAGTAAAAATAAAAAGGGGAGAAAGTGGAATCCCCCTTTGCTGATTACTGCTTTGCTGCTTCTTCTTTTTTCAGCAGTTTCGCTTGTCATCTATCTGCTGATTTGAGTGCGGCATTCTGAAGCTGTAGTCATTAAACGGCGTCGTGTTAATACACGGCGCCGTTTTTTCGGAAGACAGTCAGAGAACCGCTTGGTTGATCAGAGAAACAGCCTGCTCATAATCCTGCGCCGAACATAGAGGATCGATTCATGCATCAGGCTCCTGTTATGGGCGAAGAAGCCCGCCCGGCCTCTCAAACTTCATAAAGCAAAAGAATAGACATGTTTCTAAACTCCTTACGAATGTTTGTTCGGCTCCTTCATTCTACCGGGGTTTTCGGAACATGTCTATCTTTTTCCCTTTTGAAAAAATAGTGTACTTGATTCTGTATATATTTCAGCGAAGCGAATGGATTCTGATTTAATCTCCCGCGCGCAGGATGGCGTTCCAGGTAAGCGGACCGGCAATTCCGGTGGGAGTAAGCCCGGCCTCCTGCTGCACGGCTTCCACGGCGCGGCGTGTGGCAGGACCGAAGACCCCGTCCTCTGCAACAGAAGGAAGACTGGGATTGTTGGCTGCCGCACGGTTCAGAACCCGCTGCAGTCGAAGAACATTCTCTCCTTCCATGCCCTCTGTCAGGATTATCCCCGGATACAAATTGTTTTCATTGGGGAGGGATCGGAGCAGCGTTTCATAGGCGCCGAGGAGGGCATTCCAGGTGGCGCGGTCAACTTCTCCTGTTTCAGGAAGTCCGTAAAGCGATTGAAAGGTGCGGACCGCTTCTTCTGTCTGAGGCCCGAAAATCAAATCCACAGAAAGCGGCGGAAGCTCCGGAATCGAGCCGCTGAGCGCGTCAAGCAGTGCTTGCAGGGAACCGACTCCAACGCCGTAGGAGCCACGCTGGAGGACGGTTTCGAATTGCCGTCTGACTTCCTCGGGGGAGATCCCCTCACTGTTCAGTTCCGACAAACGCTTAACTCCGTTGTAGACGTTGATGAT
Source organism: Eubacteriales bacterium (assembly GCA_034178705.1). GTDB lineage: Bacteria > Bacillota > Clostridia > Oscillospirales > CAG-272 > RUG12395. The sequence goes on from JAXFQY010000106.1 coordinate 1,785, forward strand.
TTTATACCAGGTTGCCTTCCCGACGACCCCGTCCTCTTCCAGATTGAAAATCCGCTGGAAGTCGCGGACGGCACGCTCGGTCTGGACCCCGAAAATGCCGTTTGTTTCCGGAATGTTGGTGATGGTTGGGTAGTTTTGCCCGATCCGGTTCAACCGGAGCTGAAGCTGACGGACCTCCTCACCACCGTCTCCGGGCCGGAGCGGAGTGCCGGGATAAGATTCTTCAATATTGCCGACGGGAGCGTCAAAAACGATGTTGATGTCGTCCCCGTAATAGCGCTGCAGAATTTCATAGGGGAGCAGTCCTTCGTTTGCAAGCGTGACGGTGCCCCACTGCGAAAGTCCGGCACACTGCACCTCACGACCGTCACAGTACTGAGCAAAAAGCGGCTGCACCTGCCCTTCCCGCACGATGTAGTCATTGAAAATATCGTCAACAATCTGTGATATATTTTCAAAAATGTCCCGGTCGGGGCGATAGCTCTGGTCATAGGCGGTGCTGTTGGTGATGTCAAAATCATAGCCGCGGGAACGGTAGTATTCGGTGTAGATCCGGTTCAGCGCAAAGGAAATTTCCGCAAGGATATTTGCGCGCAGTGCGTTTTCCGGCCAGGTCGGATAGATTTCCGAGGAAGCGACGTTTTTGATGTAATCGGCGAACGGAACGGTAACGTTCGGAGCATCGCTGCCGGGGGGGCCGAGATGAACGGTGATATTTTCGGGTACTGTTATTGCCATTTTTCCCTCATTTCTGCGCCGTCGGGCGCGGCAGGAAGGATATGTTCTGAATAGACTTCACCCCGGAGAAAACGGGAACTTCGTCAAATTCGGCAGGGTAATAGTCCGGATGCGTGGCAATAATGGTGTAGGTCGCATAGGGCGACTCTGTCCCGGGAACAAGAGATTCTTCGCGCGAGGGAGCGGGAAGAATCAGTCCGTCAATAATGCCGTCGCTGTTTGTCTCCTCTGAATAAAAAAGCTTTTCCCCGTCTCCGCAGATTTTGAAAACCCGGACGGCGGCACCCGGAATCGGAAGAGCCTGTTGCCCGAGATAGGCCTGAATCCGTAAGGTTCCCGTTGAGGGATTGGCGGCAAGAAAATCGTCACAGGTAGCGGGGACAGTCTCTTTGACGCCAAGATAGGGGGCTTCTCCTGCCGGGGGATGGGGTGTCTGATCGCGCGAAGCCGGCGGCATCTTGTCCGCCTCCGGAGCCTCTACGGCGTTCTCCTCGGGCGGTTGCGCCTGAACCGCGACCGACTCAGGGGTCTCAAGAATCAGTTCGACTGAGGCCGGAGCTTTCGGTGCGGCGTTCTCCGCTGCTTTTGTCGGGCGGGACAACTCCATACTTGCGGCTTCCACAGACTCCGGTGCGGCGGGGGGCGCCGCCTCCGGCCGGGGTTGCTCCGGTGCTGCACGGTGCATCATGTTTTTCCTTCGGGATATGTACATATCAAATAGATACTCCTTTCTTTTCCTTACCATTAATTTTATGCAGCCCCTGCGGGTATGTTGCGAAGACATAATAAAATGTTGTGTTTTCACATATTTTTTGAAACAATGTTGCAGAAGACTTGAACGTCTGCTTCTTTTGCGGTAAAATAAAGCGTATTTTGATGATCGGAGGATCGCTATGAGCGTTTTTTCATATCGTAAGGAGCAGGATCGCATCGTTTTAACGGCGGACGGCACGGAGGTTGCTTATCTGCGTACCCTTCCGGGCGCGGAGGATACCCTGACGGAAATAGAGCCGGGTGCCTGGCGCTGGGTCAGACGGACAGAAAAGCCGACCGACGCCATGAGAATGGAGATGGATACAGCATACGAGGCAAGCTATACCATGGTTCCTGCCGTGAACTACAACGGGAACGGCTGGGGAGACAGCGTGGAGTATACCGGAGATAGCTGCAACGGGATTCCGTGGACCTATGCGTATCATCGCTGCACCGTTCCTGCCTGCACCTATACGGAAGGACCGTCTTACGGTGCTGCCATGATGTGTGAGGATACCGATAAGGCAAGCTGCTCGCTGTGGCGCCCGGCAGGGGAAAGCTTTACGCGGCATGCCCTGCTTTGGCCGGAGCAAGAGGGGCCGAAGGTTCTTTACCGTCACGAGTGGGCCCCTGCCGATTACATGGGAACGATGGAGCCGCGCTGTGAATTCACGGCGATTCTCCTTGTTTTCCGCGTTGAGCTTCCGCGGCATCAGACCCGTACACTTCTCGATTTTGCATGGCGCTATTACGGACACAATATGACGCCGCATTATGACTGCGATCGGCTTTGGAAGCTTTCTATTGCCTTTATGAAGAGTCTTTGGACATTGGAAAGTGATGGCTTTGCTGCTTTCAACCGCGGTCTTCAGTGGTCAAAAAAAGAATGCTATTTCGTTAAGCGCGACGCGCTCCGTTATGAGCTTGGATGGGTCGGACAAAGCATTTCCGCTTCCAACGCGCTGCTTGAAAACTATCTCCGCACCGGTGACGAAGATTCGCTTGACCGGGCGATTCAGTGCCTGGACTCCTGGGTGAAGTTTTCCCGCATTCCCGGGGCCCCCGAGGGATTGCGCTATATCAAGTTTGATTCGGCGCCGACCCTTCAGGAAAAAGTCATTCCGGTTGATGCCTGCAATCTCGGGCAGGGCGCTTATCAGTACTTTGAAGCTTATGACAAGGCGGCAAAATGCGGACTGGATAAGCCGGAGTATTTGAAATTCGCGTATGATGTCTGCGATTTTGCCGTAGCTGCTCAGAATGAAAAGGGTGAGTTTGCGAAAAGCTGGAATCATGACGGAACCGTGAAACAGCAGAGCGGCACGATCGGTTGCTTTCTGATTCCGCCGCTTGTCGCTGCTTATGAGCGCAGCGGAGACCGGAAATATCTTGATTCTGCCGTTCGCGCCTTCGATTGTTATTATGCGGAGCTTTACGATCACGGCTTTACGACGGCCGGTGCGCTCGATACCTATTGTATTGATAAGGAGTCCGCATCCCCGCTGCTTTCCGCGGCGCTTGCCCTTTATGACGCTACCAAGGATGATCAATACATAACGGCTGCAGAGTACGCGGCGTGGTATATTTCTACCTGGATGATGCATTATACCGCGGTGTATCCGGAAGGAACCGTGCTCTCCAAGATCGGGTATGATTCTATGGGAGCGACCGCCGTTTCTACCGCGCATAACGCGATTGACCAATACGCGCTTCACGATGTTCTTTCCTTCTTCCGCCTGGCGGAGCTTACGGGGAACACCCAGTGGAAGGAACGCGCGCTTGCCTTCTGGTATGGCGCGACACAGCTGATTTCGGACGGTACGCTTTGTATTGCCGGACGGGTACGGCCTGCAGGCAGTCAGGACGAGGCAATTTTCCATACGCGTTGGGGCAGACCGGGTCTCGCTCCTTTCAATCCCTCTCAATGGCTTGTTATGTGGCCCTGTGCCTTCCGGATGGAGATCCTCCGCTATATCGGAGATACCGCTCCTTTGGATGCCGGTCTGAAGATGAAGGAAAAGCTCAAGACCGAACCTCAGTGAACAGAAAAGCATACGGCTCCGCAATCCTTGCGGAGCCGTGTTTTGCTATTTGGTACGATCGCTGTTGTGTATTCGGGATGCTTTCTTGTGTTAAAAGGGCTTTTTCGAGGTTTCTTGTTGCCGTTCCAATTGTGCAGAAAGCGAGTGAATCCGGCGAAGAGAAAGCGAAAGAAGAAGATTCCCGGCGGAAACGGGAAGATAGAGAGCAAAAGCAGAAAAAACCATACCCCGCAGGGGAATAAGAAGAAGAGAAATCACTGAAAATACGGAAAGAGACTGAAAGACAAAGGGAGAGACCGCGGTCCGGTCCGGTGTTTCGGAGATCGCGCAATAGGCAAGAGCATCACAGGTATCTGCAGCCTCACGGAAGAAGCGGTCGAACCACCGCCACAGAAAAAAGGCGGCGGTTCCGCAGATTCCTTCCCCGAGGATCATGGAAAGAAGAAGGTATATCCACAAATCCTCGCGAAGAACGGCAATTGTATAAGCTGTGAAGCGGTAAACGAAAAGCGCGGCGAGCAGAATGGCAATAATTTGTAGGAGCAGGCGTGCGGTACGACAGATCCGAGCCAGAACGGAAAGGGAACTGCAGGCGACGTTCAGCCGCGAGCGGCGGAAGGCGATTGCAGGAACTGCCAAAAAAGCCCCTGTGATCAACGGGGCAAGAAGGGCAATCAGACGAGTGGCGGCAACAATGAGAAACCAGGTGTTCCTTTCGCTGGTTCCGGAAATTCCAAGTGCAACGATCCGTTCGCGGACAAGGGAAGAACCTTCCGGGGTCAAAAGAGAGAAAAACCCGTAAATTGCTGCAGGGAGCGCTGCCAGCAAGCACAGGACGGCCCCTGTCTTGTATGGTCCGGACAGAATACAGCCGGAAAGCGAGTGCGCTGCCTTTTTCATTTCCAACCTCCGGAGTCAGCAGAGCTGAAGCTCTCAATTTTCCGCTGATGCTTCTCAGAATTGATACTTTTTACTGTATTCTTCGTAGTACTGTCCAAAGGATGCGGATTTCAGCTTTTTGACACTGTTCAGGTATTCGTGGGTGTCAAAGGAATCGGATTCCAGTTCGATGATTGCAACGGCAATGTTGGAGCAATGGTCGGCGACACGCTCAAAATTCGTAAGAAGGTCATTGAAAACGAACCCTTGATTCAAAGTGCATTCGCCCGACTGCAACCGGTCGACGTGATGGCTTTTCATCTCATCGCAAAGGCCGTCAATAATTTCCTCGAGCGGTTCGACCCGGGCGGCCATTTGCATATTCTCTCCGGTGAATGCCCCGATGGCCAAAGAGGAGATTTCCCGCACGGCGTCTTCAATCAACTTCAGTTCCCGTGCAGCAGCAGGGGAAAAAACAATTTTTTTGTCATGAATCTCTTTGGCTGCTTCAGAAATGTTCAGTGCATGATCGGAGATCCGCTCGAAATCGGAAATGGTATGCAGAAATTTGGAAACTTCTTCGCTTTGCTTTCGGTTCATTTCGTTTCCGGTTATTTTGACCAGATAGGTTCCGAGGCGATCTTCAAACCGATCCACAAGCGCTTCTGTTTCGACGGACTCCCCGAATTCATCCTGACGGTAGTTATGCAGCAGCTCGAAAGAAAGCAGAAGATTATCCTTTGCTTTTTCCGCCATGGCATTGGTGACTACGCGGCTTTGCTCAATGGCGAGAGCGGGATGCTGCAGAAAACGCTCCTCAAGGCGGTCAAGAAATTCATTCCCGCGCTTGGTTTTCCGATCCTCCGGAATCAGGCGACAGACAAGCCGTTCCAGCAAGCCGATGAACGGTGTCAGGAGCAGAACCGTCGCAAGTCGGAAAAGCGTATTGGTAAATGCGATGGAGACGGTTGTCATCGGCGCGGTCAGAAAAGAGAAGGAAAAGACCGCGTTGGCAGAATAAAAGACTGTTGCCCAGGCCGCTGCGCCGATGACGTCGATAATCAAATAAATAAAAGCGGTGCGCTTGCCGTTGACGTTCGCCCCGAGCGCGGAGAGAAGTACCGGAACCGCTGCGCCGATGGCGATACCCATAATAATCGGAAAGGCGATTTCGAAGGTAACGGCACCGGTGGCTGCCAGCGCTTGCAGAATACCGACAGCGGCAGAGGCGCTTTGAATGACACTGGTAAACAGAAGGCCGATCAGAATCCCGATAAAGGGATTGGAAAAGGCAGTCAGAAAGCGGATGAAGGCTTCGCTTTCCCGCAGCGGAGCAACAGAGGCACTCATTGCTGCCATGCCATACATCAGCACAGCAAAGCCGAGAAGAATATCCCCGGTGTGGTGTGCGGATTGGTTTTTGAGAAACATGCGCATGATAATGCCGACGACGGCAACGACGGCAGTAATCGTTGAGGTGGAGAACAGTTTAACCCAACCGGATCCTCCCCCGATATCGGAAAGGCAAAGAATCCATCCGGTGACGCTGGTACCGAGAATCGCACCGAGTACAATTCCGATTGACTGCTTGACCTTCATCATGCCGGAGTTGACAAAGCCGACGACCATAACGGAGGTTGCGGAGGAGGACTGAATCACCGCGGTGACTCCGGTTCCGAGCAGAACGCCCTTCAGGGGATTGCCGGTCAGCTTGTACAGGACAAGCTCAAGCTTGTTTCCTGCGACACGTTTCAGCCCGTCTCCCATGAGCAGCATTCCGAAAAGGAAGAGGGCAACTCCGCCAAGCAACGAAAGCACATCGCCGATATCCATATCCGCATACCTTCCCATGATAATTCTATTTATCATTATAAACTTTTTCCGATAAAAAGTCGACTGTTTCGGCAAATTTTCTGATTTTTTTTCTGTTTTCGACTTTCATAACAAGAAAGCCGAAGAAAAGACGGCCTTTTTTGACATATCGTTAGGGGAATCCGGTTTTTGCTTGCATTCTTCTCCTAAAAATGGTATAATTGCTCGGAAGGAGAAAAAGATGACCTATGATGAATCGATAACACTCAGCGCCCGTGTGGGGCAGCTGATCAACAGCGGCTATACTGTGCGCTATACCCCGGCGGAGATGAAACATGCGCGCGCAGAGTTTTCCCGTCGGGAACTTGCGGAGCTGCGGGAGTTGGGGCTTTATACCGGAGACTTTGAGCTGTTCTATGTGATCCGTACGTTCTGTGAGCGCTCCGGGCTTGGGGATGCTGCACAGGGGGATTATCTTGCTGCTCTCTTCGGGGCTGCCCGGCATCTGGATGCGGATGAGTTTGAACACGATCCTTACCTCACCGCTGTCCGTTTTCCCGAGGAGCGGCGCGGGAAAATTTTACTGACATATGCCGGGTATGAGCGCGGGGAGCTTCTGATGTATGATGAACCGGATTTTTCTTCCCGTCTTGTCGTGCCGCGTCTCGGTTTTTTCTCCCGGCCTGTTCGCTTCCCGACAGTTTACGAGGGAGAAATGCCGTGGATGAGTGTCTGCCCATCGGAAATCAATTCCATGAGGGAGCAGATGAACGCGGCTCACGGACGCACGCTTGTGCTTGGACTGGGACTCGGCTATTACCCGTTCATCGTGTCCCAGCGGACGGCGGTTGACCGGATAACCATCGTGGAGCGTAACCCGGATGTAATTCGGTTGTTCTGCGAGTTCCTTCTTCCGCAGTTCCCCCGTCGGGATAAAATTGAGGTTGTGGAGGCAGATGCAATCGATTATCTGCGGAATACCGGAGAAAGCGCTTTTGATTTCTGCTTTGCGGATATATGGGAAGGTGTTGTGGACGGCGCTCCGCTCTATCTTCAGATCCGTGATCAGGCAAAGAGGCTTCCGCAGACTGAATTTACCTATTGGTTGGAGCCGCAGCTCCGGGCGTATCTTGGAGAAGCCCTGAGATAACCGCTCTTCCTGCGGAACAAGAATCGGGACAGAAATGGCCTGCAGTATCCCCGGCGAGAGACGGTTTGCCCGTAGTACAAGCTTTTTCGCAATTCTTCTTGCGAAAGGAGAAGCGCAAAGTTTAAGTTCATTTGAACCCGTCTTAAAGCATCCTTCACGGATGCTTGCCTGCGTTTAAGCATAAATGTAATAATAAAAATTCCGCACACCGGCATGTACGGAATTTTTTGAGTTGACCCAACAATTCTGAACCTTCAAGAATTGGTTTTCAATTTTGTCCTTTGCTTGCTTTCCTCTGTATTCTTCCATTGTCTTTATTCTTATTTTCTGAACACGAAACGCAAATACAAAAGATAAAATCACATCCAAGATCTCTGATAATACAAGATCTCTGATAATAGTAGTATAGTAAAAACAGCACTTTCGTTTTGAATCAATTCAGGAAGTGCATCAATATTTTTCAAAGCGATGTAAGCAACACCCAAGTTTGCAAACAACAGAATAACCCCTATGATAGTCAAAACAATGTAGACCCTATATTTTTTAGGATACTCTATGTTTTCTAATCCTTTGTTTCGCTCAGCGGCGCGTGTAACCCATTCAAAAGCTTTTTCCCCACGCCAACTCCCGTGATAATCTTGAGAATTGCTCCCAACAAAATAGCAATCGGAGTTAAACACGAGCCTTCTCAATTTTTCATATTTAGGATATTTTTTGATAGCAAAAAGCCTTATGAAAACGAAGGCTGCCGCCGGCAAAAAACAAACCGCCCCCAAGGCTCCCAAAACAATCCGATCCTGCAGAGGATCGACGGCGGAGGCCACAAAGGCGGCATACAGAAACAGTGCACCAGCCGCAACCAAGATGGTCGTTATCGCGATGGTTGTTGTCATAATATACGAAATATACTCACGTCTGATCTTTCCGTAGAAAACATCTTTTTTCATCATATCTCCTGACGGGTAAAGTCAGTATCCTTCCATTCATTCTATCATAATGACGGCATGTTGTCCATTCGAAAACAGGGCGCAGCAAAAAGCACAAAAACAAAGTGTATGTGTTAAGGAGCCTCTGAGGAAAGCGGACTGCCATAGAGGCTGCGGATATGGTATAATAGAATTACTACAAACCATCAACCATATCCAGAAGGACTTTCCGCCAATATCGTAGAATAAGAAGCCCGAAAATGTCAAGCGGCTGTACTGTGCGGAAGTCAAGGGGGAACGGAAGGGATCAGTAAGAAAAAGCGTGGAGAAAACACGGAACAGGCCGTTAGATAAGAAAGCGGCTGAGTTGACCGCGCCGCGAAATATGAACGGACCGAGGCGCGGCAGGGCTGCCGTTCGGAGCATTCCGCTACAAGTTGCCCCGGAAGCCAGCTGCCAGCGTTATACGGTACCTCTCGAAATTGTTGCTTATGAAAGAAGAGAAGCCCTCATAAAAAAATCTCTAAGAACAGCATAACACAGATTTGCTTTTCCATCATGAAAATCCCTTGACAGCAAGGGATTTTTTGTATTGAGAGTAAAGCGATGGGAGTAATCTTCCAAAGCGGTCGGGGGGAAAATCCCCTCGGAAACGTCCAAAACACCGCCGAACAACACAGTAAAATCAAAAGCCGCGGAGATAGCGGTTTTGCGGTGATACAGGCGGTCTGGGAAGCAAGTCTTATGGATTCTCCTGAAAAGGAGGAAAACGCTGATTCTCCGTTACAGTGTACTGCGGAGATACTAAACAAAAAAGATTGGAAGACTTTTGGGTTAATTGCTGTATTCTGAACGGAAAGGCGTATGCAACGGTTTTTGATCTCCGTTTATCAGTTCAGCCAGTTTGAAAACGGCATTTTTCGGGCAAAGCGGTGCCCCATGCTCCAGTACAAGTTCGGCAGCAGCGGAAAAACTTTGCCGCTCTCCGAATTCGGACAGAACCGAAAGAAACGCTTCGTCCGTACCTTGGACGAGCAGAAACAGTTGTCCGTTTTCTGCCATGTATGCGCTGTCATCCGGCAGCGCCGCGGGAAGATATGCCAGGCAGGCGGAAAGAAGGGTTTCTGTATCCGGCATCAAAAACACGGAACACCGTTTTTCCCGCGAAGCGGATTCCGGCGTTGCTGCGATTGCCTCTGCAGAAGAGAGGGAAAGCTCTTCTCCGGATGCCGTTATGTAAAGCTCGCAGCCGCCGTCTTCGGAACGGAAAAAACGCACAACGGCGCGTTCTCCCGAGAAATCTGCACCGATTTCTTTGCGGATTCGCTCAAGAAGCTCGCGCAGATTCCGCCGTGTTACCGAAAAGCAGGAGGGATCCCCTTCGGAAGGGAGGAGGGCATATTGCCGCATGTCCTCCCTTGTTAAGGTTGCCTTGACGCTTTTTTCTCCGATCCTGATCAGCTCCATATCGCCCTCCGCAAAAATACTCTGCTATTATTATAAGCCGTGAGGGGGAAAAAAGTCACCCCTCAATTTCAGGCGCGGTTTCCAGCATCTTCAGCTGTGGATACGGCAGATTCAGTCCCGCTTTTTGCGGCGGAAAAGCAGACGCGAGAGGGCGGCTCCGTTGAAGGGGATTAACGGATAAAGGTAAAACCGCTTTCCCGCTACCGTACGGTTGGTGATGAGGAGCAGGAAGGTTATGCCCAATCCGATAAAAAAACCGGGGAACTCCAGCAAAGCAGAGAGCACCAGCATCATCAGACGGATGAATTTGAAGGCGAAGCCAAGCTCAATTCCCGGTTGGGCAAAGCTTACGACCGCGACAAAGGCCATATAGAGTACAACCTCCGGTATCATCCAGCCGACGTCCACGGCAAAATCTCCGAGAATCAGTCCTGCGATGGCAGACAGAGAGCCGGCCAGAAGCGAGGGGGTATTCAGCGAGGCAAGCTTCAGTGCATCGATAATAAACTCACCGAGCAGAAGCTGTGCAAGGACCGGCAGACGCGCTTCTCCGGACGGAAGAATGAAAGCAAGCCAATCCGGCAGCCAGGCCGGATGTGAGGAGAAAATCAACCACAGCGGTGTGAAAAAAACGGAAAGCAGAAAGGAAAGATGCCTAACCAGCCGCAGATAGCAGCCGGTCAGGGGGGGCAGCATATAATCGTCTGTTTCCTGCATGAAATCAAATACAGATGTCGGAAGGATCATGGCAAGCGGAGAGGTGTCGCAGAGAAGAATAATATTGCCTTCCAAAAGCTGCGCTGCTGCGGTATCCGGACGCTCGGTATACCGTACCTTCGGAAAGGGATTCAGCCATCCCCGCGGCAGGATCACCTCTGCAAGACTCTGCTGCCCCATCGGGAGCGCATCACAGCGAAGAGAAGAGATCAGTTTTTTGACACGCGACACATAGGCTGAGTCTGCCCGCCCTTCCATATACGCCACACAGACGTCCGTGTGGCTTGAATCACCCACGGAGTAATAACTGAAGGAGAGCGCGGGGTCCCGGATGCGGCGGCGGATCAGGGCCGTGTTGAAAATGAGCGTTTCCACAAATCCGTCGCGCGCGCCCTGCAGAACCTTGTCGCTCTCCGGATCTTCTGTGTTGCGTGCCGGATAGGTGCGCGCGTCAATGATGACCGCGCTCGTGCCGAAGGTTTCCCCGAGCGCAACTGTCGCGCCGGAAAGGACTGACTGCAGAAGCTTCTCCGTTTCCTCCGAGACGTCCGCCTCTACATAGGGCATGCATTTCAGCAAAAAGGAAGCGGCGTCTCCGATCGGCTCCTTCAGACCGTAAAAGAACTGGATCAGCCGGAGCATGCTGTCGTCCTTGGTAAGTCCGTCAATATAGTAAAGAACGAGTTTTCCGCCGCATATTTGAATTTCCTTTCGGATCAGATCAAAGCTGTTTCCGACTCTCAGCAGTCGGTCCAGCTCCGCCGTGTCCTGACGAAAATCCCCGCTTAATTGCTTCAAATCAACCTCCCGAACCGCAAACGGTTCAAGTTTATAAAATATTATATTCGATATACTGTATTTATAAATAGAATTAGTCAAATATCATCTTGCGTTTCCATCTTCTTTTTGGGCGCTTCTGCGGTGCGATGGGTATTCTTCTGGGGCGCTGTTCCCTTTCTTTTCCTTCGGATGCGGGAATGCAGGTAGGAAAGCGCCGATCCGATTCCGCCGATTTCATCAATCATTCCGAGCCGCACCGCTTGTTGCCCGTCAATAATGCTGCCGACGTCATTGGCGATCTCATCCGTGTTCATCATGAGCGCACGCAGAGCCTCCTTGTCTGCCTTGCAATGTCCGACAATAAAATCGAGAATCCGCTCCTGCATCCGCTCAAAATAATAAAAGCTCTGCGGTACGCCGATTATCGTTCCGCTGGAGCGTACCGGGTGTATGGTCATTGTGGCGCTTTCCACAATAAAGGTGTGGTCGGCACAGACCGCGAGCGGAATGCCGATCGAATGCCCACCGCCGAGAACAATGGAGGCCGTGGGTTTTGTCAGGGAAGCGATCATTTCCGCCAGGGCCAGTCCTGCTTCCACATCTCCGCCCATTGTGTTGAGAATCAGCAGGATTGCGCTGATTGTGCTGTCCTGCTCCATCGATATCAGCATCGGGATCAGGTGCTCATATTTTGTTGTCTTTTGCGTGCTGTCAAGAACGTAGTGACCTTCGATCTGCCCGATGATCGTTACTGTTGCGATCTCCCCCGCTGTCACAAAGCCGTCGCGCTCGGCGTTTTCCTGTGTGGCTTTTCCTTCCTGCTTCTCTTCCTTTTTCGTTTCTTCGTCCCGCTCTTCGCTTCCGATTTCAATCGGATCTGCCGCTTTTTCCTTTTTCATGTCAGTCTCCGCCTGTTTTTTCTTATTTTCTCCAAGCACCGGTTTTTCATTCCGCGGATTTATGCTTTTTGAAATGAAACAATTTTCGCTTTTTCGCCGCCCGCTTCCGAAGGCGGCTTGCTTTCGGTGAAGAGGAAAAATGTTGACACACAGGGAGAAATGCTGTATAATAAACAGGAAAGTATACTGTATCTCACGATGCATATCTGAGGAAAGGAAAACCGTATGAAGTGTCCGGGCTGTGGGTATGGCGAAAGCAAGGTTCTTGACAGCCGCCCCGTGAACGACAATACCAGTATTCGCCGACGCAGGGAGTGCCTTTCCTGCGGAAGGCGTTTTACCACCTATGAGGTAATTGACACGGTTCAGCTGATTGTTATAAAAAAGGACGGATCCAAGGAGGTTTTCGATCAACGTAAGCTTGTATCGGGGATTCTCAAGGCGTGCCATAAGCGTCCGGTCGATGCGGAAGCGCTTGCCGCCGACGTGGAGGCTGAACTGACAAATTCTCTGTGCGGAGAGGTCCGTACCGATGAGATCGGGAAGATGGTTCTTTCCAAGCTGCGCGGGCTGGACGCCGTTTCTTATGTCCGGTATGCATCGGTTTACCGCGATTTTGATGATATCAAGAGCTTTCTTGACGAGCTCGAGGCGATTAATAATCAGAGCGAGAAAAAATGACGATTCTGACAGTATCGGGCGTTTCTCTTGCCTATGGGCCGGAGCAGATCCTTGAGAATATTTCTTTCAACGTGAACGCAGGGGATCGGGTTGGCATTGTCGGACGGAACGGTGCCGGTAAGACCTCCTTGCTTCGGATTCTCTTATCGGAGGAGCAGCCGACCGCCGGCAATTGCGTTTATGCGCGCGGTACATCAGTGGCCTGCCTGAAGCAGAATACGTGTGCGGAGGCAGAGGCGGACTGTACGGTTACCGAATATATGCTGCTTGGCATTCCGGGAATCATCGCTCTCGAAGCGGAGCTTGCCGAAACCGAACGCCTGTTGGCTGACTCCGATCTCTCCGGGGAAAGCCGATCCCTGCTTGCGGATCGCCTCGCGGAGCAGAATGAGCGCTTCACGGCAATCGGCGGAAGACAGTATCGCGCCCGATGCGACAGCCTTCTGACCAAGACCGGGTTTTCGGATGCGGAGAAGCAGCTCCGCCTCTCCGAACTGTCCGGGGGGCAGCGCACGCGGCTTGCGCTTTGTCGGATTCTTTTTTCCGAACCGGATGTGCTGATGCTGGATGAACCGACAAACCATTTGGATATCGACACGCTCTTCTGGCTCGAAGGGTATCTTGCTCAATATAAAAAGACGCTTTTGGTTGTTTCCCACGATCGCTATTTTCTCGACCGGGTGACAAACAAGACCCTCTATATGGATGGGCGGCACGCAAAGCTCTATCCTGCCGCATATTCCGCCGCCGAGGAGCTGAGGGATGCCGAGCGCGCCTTCGAAGAAAAACGCTGGAAGTTGCAGCAAAAGGAAATTGCACGGATTAAGGCACACATTGAGCAGCAGCGGCAATTCGGACGGGAGAGAAATTTTGTTACCATCGCGAGCCGCGAAAAGGCGCTTGCGCGAATGGAAAAGTATGAGCGCCCCATGACGGACAACCGCTCCATGCGGCTTTCCTTCCGGACAGCAGAAGCCGGAGCAAACGAGGTTCTGGCCGTTCGGGGGCTTTCGATGGCCTTTGACGGGAAAACGCTTTTCAGCAATGTCAATTTGGATGTCAGACGGGGAGAACGCCTTTTTCTTGTCGGTGCAAACGGGGTCGGCAAGTCGACCTTTCTGCGGATTTTGTGCGGCAAGCTGTTGCAGAAAAGCGGCTCTGTTCATCCCGGAACAGCGGTGACCTATGCGTATTATGACCAGGAGAATCACGGGATTTCGGATGCGAATACCGTGTTTTCCGAGTTGTCCAACGCCTACCCGGCGAAAACGGACGGGGAACTGCGCTCGCTGCTCGGTGCTTTTCTGTTTCGCGGAGAGGATGTTTTCAAGCCGGTTTCCGCTCTGTCGGGCGGGGAGCGCTGCCGCCTTGCTCTTTGTAAAATGATGTGGTCCGGTGCCAATCTCCTGCTTCTTGACGAACCGACGAACCACCTCGACATCAGCTCGAAGGAGGCGTTGGAGCAGGCTCTTGAGGATTATGAAGGAACCGTGATTGCCGTCTCGCATGACCGGTATTTTATCGACCGACTGGCGACCCGCATTGTTGAGTTGTTGCCCGCTTCCGCGGGAGGGATTCTTTCCTATCCCCTGGGCCCTGACGACGGATACGATTCTTTCCGGGAGTTCCGCCGCACTGCTTATGAGAAGCTTGCCGTAGATGCGTCTGCGGCTGTGAGAAGTGAGGGGAGCGGTAAGCAGGAGTATCTTCGACGCAAAGAAGAAGCGGCCAACAAGCGCAGGGAGGAGAAAAGAAAGCGCGAACGGGAGGAACGGATTGCCGCATTGGAAAAGCTTTTGCCGGAGTTGGAAAAGGAGCTTTATGCCCCGGATACGCCGTATCTGCGTGCGGCCGAGCTCCAGACACAGCTTTCCGACGCGGAGGAAGAGCTTCTGCGTCTCTACGGAGAAGAAGCCGACTGACTCCCGTTTTTCTCAAAAGAAGCGGAACAGGGGAATTTCTGATAGGCTTCACACACAGGAAAAAACCGCGGTCAGAGTGACCGCGGTTTTGTTTTGGACTGAATGGAGCCTTCCGAACGCTCTTGCCTTAGTAAAGAACCGAGACGATGCGTCGGAGATTCTGCTTGGAGTTCGGCATGGTTCAAAAAGCGGGGAAAAAGCCCGCGGGATGCAGAAAACGCCGGAGTCCGCCGGGTGCCAAGTCAAGACTCCGAGGAGATACGGTTTGTCTTCCGCGTGCGTGTCCGTTCCGATCGGTGTTGATGGAAACAATCCGGATGCGAGAGGGGAAGCTTTTGGGCAATTCTTGACGCGGAGGGTTCAGCCGAGATTAAAGACAAATTTGCGCTCGAAGGTTTTCCCGGGAGAGAGATGTTCGTTTCCGTATTTTTTCTCCCAGACGTGGTCGGTTCCAGAAACGTCCGAGGTACCGCACCACGGCTCGATCGCGATTATGGTCATGCGTGTACCGACTCCCCAGAGAGTCATAAACGGGAAGCCCTCCAGCCCCATTCTCATGAAATGTCCGGTTTTCTCGGACTTCAGAGTAACCGAGGAGGCGGAAACACCGCCGAGAACCTTCGGGCCGTTGTTGAAAAAGTCATCGGAGAGACGAACCGTCGTACCGTCGAGAAAGGGGGTTGTGTCATCCGTGCGGATCAGACGGGTTGGGTCGAGTGCATATTCGCGGATGTGCTGTTCGCGGTCAAACTCCAGCACACAGTCGGACGCCTCGCTGTCAAGGTCGACAGGGCAGAAGAACGCGGGATGCCCGCCGAGAGAGAAGGGCATTTCATCTTTTCCGTAATTATAAACAGTAAAGCGCTCCTCAATTCCGGCGTCGGTCAACTCGAATTCAACGCGCAGCCCGAATTTGTACGGAAAAACACGCAATGTATCCTTGTTGTAGGTAAGCATCATGGAGACTTTGACGGAAGAGGCAAACAGAACCTCGAATTCCATGTCCTTGGCAAAGCCGTGCATCGGCAGCGGGTACTCTTTTCCGCGGGCAAGGATTCGGGAACGGTCAATTCTTCCGCAGCAAGGGAAAAGCAGGAGAGAATGGGCGTTCCATGCCTCCGGTGCTGCCTGCCACATATATTCGTGTTCGGTTTCTTTTGAATATAGGCCAAGCAGTTCCGCTCCCTTTGCTGCGACTCTGACAACGTATTTTTCGTTTTCCAGACGGTATTCCATATCAGATTCCTCCGTATTTTCTGGTTTGTTATATCTTTTTTGGTTATATTTTGGCGTTTCCGGAATATTCGCTGTTTTCAATTTCCCCGATCATGGCAATCCGTTTTTCGTGCCGCCCGCCCTCAAAAGCTGACGAGAAGAAGGCGTCTGCAATTTCTGTGGCCAGACCGGGTCCGACCACACGGGCGCCGAGGCAAAGGACATTCGCGTTGTTATGTCTGCGGGTCATTTTGGCGCTGAAAACATCTCCGCAAAGGGCGGCGCGGATTCCGCGGTACTTGTTTGCTGAGATTGACATGCCGATGCCGGTTCCGCAAACAAGAAGTCCGAGGGAACCTGCGTCCGCGCGGACCGCACGGCAGACGGCTGAGGCATAGTCGGGGTAGTTGCAGCTTTCTTCGGAGAAGCAGCCCTCGTCCTCTACCTCATAACCCAGTTCTTCGAGATGCGCGATCAGCAGATTCTTCAGCTCGAAGCCACCGTGATCGCAGCCGGCATAGATCTTTTTTTTGTTTTCCATGATTATTTCTCCTGATTTTCTTTCGGCTTTTTCTTTGCATCGGCTTTTTCCTGCGGGGGATTTCCGAAGCCGCGCAGATAGGTCGGCAGGAGCTCCTCTCCGCTTACCGTTTTTCCGCTTTCAAAATCCTCAAGTCCGCAGAGCGCGACGCCATAGGCAAACTGACGGTCAAGCGGAGCAGCAGGGAGAATTGCCCGAATTCCCGCGCATGTGAGGGCGGATGCGGCAATTGCAGCTCCGTCTCCCGTGCAGAGGATCCGCTCGGCCCCCAACGCGCGCGCCTGTCGGGCGACGGCTTCGGCGCTGTCAGCGGCATCTTCGGTCAAACGGGTCAGAACCCCGTCAGAAACTGAGAAAAAGGCGTAGTAAAGCTGATCCCGACGGGCGTCCATTGCGGCAAGAAGAATTCCCTCCCGATCGAGCAGATTGGAGGCCAGCGCCCGTAGGGAACTGACGGCGGCGCAGGGAGTACTGCGCCCGAAAACCAGCCCCTTTGCCGTTGCCGCGCCGATGCGCACGCCGGTAAAGGAGCCGGGACCGACGGTAACGGCTACAAGGCCGATATCGTCAAAAGTCAGACCGGCGTCGGTCAGCATATGGGTAATGGAGGGAAGAAGCGTTTCGGTGGTGTGGACACCGGGAAGCTCGGCAAAATAGGCAGACAGAAGCTTTCTGCCGTCGCAGAGGGCGGCGGTGACCGCTTTGGCGGTTGTATCAAAGGCAAGACAGATCATGTGCTTTCTCCTTCTGCACAAAGCTCCCGGACGGTGATGCGGCGTTCGTTCTCGTCGGTTTCCGTGCGTTCAATGGTAATTTCAAACCGGTGCGGCGGAAGGGCATAACCGATGTTCTCGCTCCACTCACAGACAAGAAAGCCATCGGTCATGTCAAAAAAGCCGGTCGAGTACAGATCGTCCTCCCCGGTAATGCGGTAAGTGTCAAAATGATGGACGGAGCAGGAACCGCGGTATTCATTGACAATGGTGTAGGTCGGGCTTTTTACGCGTGCATCGGGACAGAGCACGGAAACAAAGCCGCGTGTAAACGCGGTTTTGCCGGCTCCGAGGTCCCCCCGCATGGCAAGAAATCCCTCCCGGACGGAGCGAGCGGTAAAATAACCGGCAAGCGCGGCACCGGCCGCCTCGGTTTCGGCGGGAGAGCGCGAGAGTATCTCGCAGGGAAGTTCGGAAATCAGCATACCGTCTCCTTTTCTGGATTCTCCCTATTGTAGCATAGTCTGTCGGGAAAGAAAAGTATTTTTGGTTTTTTTCTTGTTTTTCTGATAAAAGAGTTTTATAATAAATGAAGAAAAGAATCTTTCCGTGCGGAATTTGCGGAAAAAACCCTTGACAGAGAGAAAACAGGATGCTATAATGACTTTACCTCTGCGAGGGGCTTTTTTTTCGCGGGAAAAATCAGTCGACGCGTGAGGGAGGTACGGGCGGTCCTCCGGACCGCAAATATTATTACAGGAGGTGCCGATATGCGAGTTAAAATTACCCTGGCGTGCAGTGAGTGCAAGCAGAGAAACTACGACACGAAAAAGAACAAAAAGAATGATCCGGATCGTCTCGAGTTGAACAAGTACTGCCGTTTCTGCCGGAAGCATACGCTCCATAAGGAAACAAAGTAAAGCATTTTGCCCGTATAGTGTGTCTGTCGGCGGCGACGGCGCGCTGCGTTGTGGGCAATCCGTTATCCTCGCCGCAGAAAAGGAGTAATTATGGCAGAGAACAAGGACACCGCAAAGAAGCCTGCTGAAAAGCAGAAGAGCAACAAGCCCTCATTCGGTGCTCGCGTCAAAAAGTTCTTCCGCGATTACACGAGTGAGCTGAAAAAGATCACCTGGAGTCCGAAAAAGGACGTAAAAACCAATACCATTCTTGTTATTGTCTCCATTGTCTGTGTCGGAATTGTGATCTTCCTGCTTGACCTTGCCTTCGACGGCGGTATTTCTCTCCTCGGTAAGCTTTATTAAAGGGGAACCGGGATGAGCGATATCAATGAGATGCACCTAGGGCCGCGCTGGTATGTTGCCCATACCTACTCGGGCTACGAAAACAAGGTTAAGGCCAATCTCGAAAAGATCGTAGAAAACCGTGGACTCGGTCACCTGATTTTCGAATGTGTCATCCCCGTGGAGACCGTCGTGGAACAGGACGGAGACGAGCAGCGCGAGGTCGAAAGCAAGGTTTTCCCGAGCTATGTGCTCGTGAAGATGATTATGACGGATGAGAGCTGGCATGTCGTGCGCAATATCCGCGGCGTAACCGGCTTTGTCGGGCCCGGATCACACCCCACGCCTTTGACGGATGAGGAGGTTGAAGCGCTGAATGTGGAAACAAAGAGCTTCCAGCTTTCCTTCGGCGTCGGCGATCAGGTTGTGATCAACAAAGGAATTTTTGCCGGTTACAAGGGCAAGGTGCAGGAGATCTCCGATGATCAGAAGACTGTCACTGTGCTTGTTGCAACCGGAAGACGCGAAACGCCGGTTTACATCGATGTTTCGGATGTCAAGGCGGATAAAACCGCAAACTGAAAACAAACGGCGTATAGCCGAATCAAGTGGGAGGGAGAGACGCATTCTCCCGAATAAACCACAGGAGGTAATTGAATTATGGCAAAGAAAGTCACAGCTTATATCAAGCTTCAGCTTCCCGCAGGACAGGCAACGCCCCAGCCGCCGGTCGGTCCGGCGCTCGGACCTCACGGCGTTTCCGCCCCGATCTTCTGTAAGGAATTCAACGAAAGAACCAGACAGGATCAGGGTCTGATCATCCCGGTTGTTATTACCGTCTATGCAGACCGTTCCTTCACCTTCATCACAAAGACGCCTCCGGCGGCTGTTCTGATCCTGAAGGCATGCGGTCTTGATAAGGCAAGCGGAGTACCGAATAAGACCAAGGTCGGCTCCATCACCAAGGAACAGATCCGCAAGATTGCAGAAACAAAGGCTCCCGACCTCAACGCAGGCTCGGTTGAGGCTGCCATGAGCATGATCGCCGGTACTGCCCGCAGCATGGGCATCACCGTTGTCGACTAAGGGAGGATAAGAAGATGAAAATGGGTAAGAAGTATTCCGCCGGTCTCGCGTTGATTGAGAAGAATAAGCTTTACGATTCCGGCGAGGCAATCGGTCTTGTCTGCAAGACTGCAACCGCAAAATTTGACGAAACCATCGAGCTTCATGTTCGCCTGGGTGTCGATTCCCGCCACGCGGATCAGCAGGTCAGAGGTGCCATCGTGCTTCCCCACGGCACCGGTAAGACCGTACGCACCCTCGTTTTTGCAAAGGGTGACCGTGCCAAGGCTGCTGAGGAGGCAGGTGCCGATTATGTCGGTGCGGAGGATCTTGTCGCTAAAATTACCGGTGAGAACTGGTTCGATTTCGATGTTGTGATTGCCACCCCGGATATGATGGGCGTTATCGGCCGTCTCGGTAAGGTGCTCGGTCCTAAGGGCCTGATGCCGAACCCGAAGGCAGGCACTGTCACGATGGATGTCGCCCGTGCCGTGAAGGAAGCGAAGGCCGGTAAGATCGAGTACCGTCTTGATAAGACCAATATCATTCACTGCCCGATCGGAAAGGCTTCCTTCGGTCCGGAAAAACTGAACGAGAACTTTGACGCTCTGATCGGCGCAATTCTCAAGGCTCGCCCGGCTGCCGCGAAGGGTCAGTATATCAAGTCCTGTGTCGTTGCTTCGACGATGGGACCCGGCATCAAGATTAACTACGCAAAACTCGGCTAAATGCAGGGAAGGGGGCTGTAAAAGCAGCCTCCTTTTTCTGTATCAGCGGACGGAGAAAAGAGCATGGGGAAAAAAGAAGAAAAAACAAATGTACTGCGCGCTCTCGACACGCTTGGAGCTGCTTACCGTGTTTACACCTATGACGGGGAAGGAAAAAGTGCGGGAGAGATTGCACGCGCCCTCGGCGTGGAGCCGGATTCTCTCTTCAAAACCCTTGTTTGCAGAGCAAAAAGCGGACAGAATTATGTGTTTATGGTTCGAAGCGAGGGAGAACTGGACCTGAAAAAAGCAGCAAAAGCCGCAGGGGAAAAATCGATGGAGATGCTCCCGCAAAAAGAGCTTCTGCCGCTTACCGGTTATGTGCACGGGGGATGCTCCCCGATCGGAATGAAAAAGCAGTTTCCCACCTTTCTGGACGAGATTGCCATTCTTTCGGATGAGATCTGCTTTTCCGGAGGCCGTGTCGGTTTGCAGGTGCGGACCACGCTTGCCGTTTTGCAATCCGCCGTGGCTGTTCGGCTTGCCGATATCACGCGGGACTGAAGCGCCGGCGCGGACTGTTGCGGGAATCCCGCTCCCCGCGTTTGCCGGGAAGGAAACGGCGACGGTTTCTTGATACAGACAAAACCGAAAACAGCGGCATTCCTTGTTTTCGAATACGGTTCGGGAAGTGAGAACAGCGCAAAAAACAGACAGAAAAAGAGATTTCTCCGGAAGAACGCGTTGAACCATGGAAAAACTGAGGCAGCACCGCTGAGGGGGCTGCGGTGCTTCTTTGCCGTGTTTTTCGGTTGCCTGCCGAAGAAAACAAAAAACGGAGGGACCGGGAGCAAAAAACGCTCCCGGTCCCTGTTTTCCTTTGCGGACCCTTAATAGTTCTGGCTGAACATGTTGCTTTTTGCCGCTTTGAAGTCTCCGAAGTATTCCTTCGGGTCGATTCCGACAAAGTTTGCAAAGTTAATCATTTCAACCACGGTGTTTTCGTTTACGGGGATGCCGTTCTTTTTCCGATCCTCGACAGCGGCGACCTCTTTTTCGCCGTGCGTGTAAATCCGGTCGTGTCCCTCTGCCTTCGGGCTTTCCCGCAGCTCACGCAGGAAAGTAGAAAGATGCTCGCGGATTGCCTGCGGATCTCCGAAAATCGCAGGATCAATTGCGGCAAAGAAATGACAGATTCCGCTTCTGCCTTTCATGCAGTAGTTTGAGGTTGTTCCGAGACTGATAATTGAGGAGAATATTTCGCAGATCATTCCGTTTCCGTAGCCCTTGTGGCTTCCGGTTTGCTCGGTTGCACCGCCGAGCGGCATGATTCCGCCGCCGTTCTTGGCAACAATGTTTGCAAGAACATCCGCGGCGTTTGTCGAGGGCTTGCCGTTCCGGTCAAGTGCCCATCCTTCGGGAAGCGGCTTTTCCATCTTGTTGTACATCTCCAGCTTACCGCGGGTGACAACGGTGGTGGAAGCATCAAAGAAGAAGGGGTACGGATCTGCCGGCATGCTGATTGCGATCGGATTGGAGCCGATCATGGCAAGTCTGCCGAAGGTGGGAACCATGATGGCCTCGCTGTTCGTGCCGGAGAAGCCGATCAGCCCCTGATCGCACGCCATTTTTGCATAATAACCGGCGATTCCGTAGTGATTGGAGTTGCGGACGGTCACAATTCCGACACCGGAGGTTTTTGCCTTTTTGATTGCCATCTCCATGGCGTAGCGGCCGTTGAGCTGTCCCATTGCGTCCTGACCGTCAATAACAGCGCTGACCGGCGTCTCAAAGACAAGCTCCGGTTTCGCATCCACCTTGATTGTACCTTTCTCAATTCCTTTGTGGTAACGCACAAGGCGCTGCATTCCATGTGACTCAATTCCGTAGAGATCGGCGAGAAGAAGAACGTCTGTAATGATGCGCGCGTCTGCTTCCGTAAATCCGATTTTTGTGAAACCGGTCATGCAGAAACGGTCAAGCAGTTCGACCGGATAATGAAGGTAGCCCATGATGAACCTCTTTTCTTTCCCTTTTTATTATTGTATTCTGTTATGCATCTGTTGCGCGGTGCGAGAGAAAAAACCATAATGAATTGTAGCACGACTGTCGGAATAATGCAAGGGATGCGGAGAAAAAGGTCGGTAAAAATCCCGCAGAAAAAAGAAACGCTTCTCTGCCTCAAAGGGCAGAGAAGCGTTTCCGGTATTCGGAGGGAGTAAGTCCCGTGACAGCGGAAAAGGTTCTTCGGAAGTATCCGGGGGAGTTAAAGCCGAGATCATGACTGATGGTTTCAATCGGAAGACTGCTGTTCGACAGCAATTCGAGAGCGCGTCGCACGCGCAATTCGTTTTTGTAATCAACCGGGGTGATATGAAGCTCGTCACGGAACAGATGAAAAAGGTGAGAGGGGCTGAGGAAGCAGGCGCGAGCCAATTGATCAATGCTGAAGCTTTCTGAATAATGCTGCTCGATATAGGCGAGTGCGCGTCTGACTCCCGGGGAGCAGACCGGGTGCGACGCGGGACGCATAAGCGGAGCGCAAAGAGAAACAAAACGGTAGAAATCCGTCATGGCCTCAAGGGCATCTCCGGTCTCCCGAGAGGAAGCGAGCAGCAGCTGGCGGGCGAAAAAGGTGTTGCAGTCAAGGCTGTCCGGAGGCGAAAAGCATTGAAGATCCCACCCCTGTTCCAGCCGGGAGCCGTTTTCCGTACGGAAGGAAACATGAAGACAATAGTATTCAATGTCCGGCTTCCCGCTCCATAGGGAGTGGTATCGGGTTCCCTCCGGAATGAAAACGAGCTCGCCTTCCTGCATATCGATACGGCGTGTGTCGGTAAAGAAGCTTCCCGAACCGTGAACGAGATAGCCGAAGCTTGATTCCTGCTTGCCTCCGCGTGCCTCAAAACGGTAGGAGTTTCGGAATCGGACAAGTTGAACGCCGTAACTGGAAAGGCAGTACGGTTTTAGATTGTAGCGGTTGATCATCCCTGTCCTCACAGTGCGTCGTAGCGCTTTCGGTATTCCGTCGGCGTCATGCCGGTGTTTTCCTTAAAAAGGCGGCGGAAATAGGCGGCGGAGCAAAACCCGAGTCTTCCCGCGATCTCCTCTACCGGCATATAACCGGATTTGATCATATCAATGGATGCGATGATTTTCATTTCGTTTTTGTAGTCCACCGGAGTTGTGTGAAGCTCATCCCGGAACAGGTGGTAGAGGCGGGATTCACTGATGAGACATTCGCGCGCCAGATCGGCCGTGGTATAATCCTCGCAGTAGTGTTCCTCAATGAAGGCAAGGGCACGTGCTACCGCAGGAGAGCAGGCAGGCTTGTCCGCGGGGGACAGATAGGGCAGCGCTTCGGCAAAAAAACGATAAAAGCGTGCAAGCGCCTCAAAACGATCGGCATTGTTTCCGGTTTCCAGCAGCTTAAAAAGAGCGGGGAAAAGAGCAGCCGCCTCTCCGGCGTTCGGGGAGCAGAGCTTCTGGAGTCTGAACCGTTGGTCAAGACCGAGCCCGTTTTTTTCCTTGCGGAAGGAGATGTGAACACAGTAATAGATAACATCGGGCGCCCCTTCGTAGCTTGAGCGGTAACGTGTTCCCTCCGGAATGAAGATAACCTCTCCGGTACCGATTGCCACCGTGTCGAAAACAGAGGAGACCTTTCCGTGTCCTGACAGAAGAACGCCGATATTGGTTTGCTGTTTTCCGCGGGAGGCATCGTAGGCGGAATGGTTTTCGTTTACCACCCGTTGAATACCGAAATCGGAAAGACACAGGTCCTTGCATTTTATCGTCTTTGTCATGGCGCCTCCGTTTGCAGCAGAATAGTATCTGTTTTCTGCATTATATCATCTTGCAAAGGCCCTGTCAACGGCGTATAATCAACTTGAAAACGGTTTATTTGCAGGATGTTCGCGTTTCTGCAAAAGTTCCGGATTCTGTATGTTTTGTAAAAAACAAAAGAGTATCACTTTCGGCAAAAAAAGCATTATTGTGCTTTTGAATTCATCTGTTTTATCGGAGGTTCTTATGAAAGGCAAAATCATTATGCTTGCGGGTCCCAATGAAATGGAACTTCGCGATTTTGAGGTCCGAAAGCCTGCAGCCGGGCAGGTTCTTGTCAAGACCGCACTATCCGCGATCAGTGCCGGTACCGAGCGAGCCAACATCACGGCAATGCCGAATACCGTGCTGCGCTTCAATCGCAGCTTCGGTTACAACAGCGTCGGTACCATTATCGAGGTCGGAGAGGGAGTCACGGATTACGCTGTCGGTGATCGTGTCGTCGTCTTTTTCGGAGGCGGACATCGCTCCTATTCCGTCTGCCCGACTGAAAAGCTGACGAAGATTCCGGACGGTGTTTCCTTTGAGGATGCTGCTCTTGTGATCATCGGCGGATTCGGTCTGGAGGGGGCACGCCGCACGCGCTGTGAAATCGGCGAAAGCGGCATGGTTGTCGGCTGTGGAATTCTCGGCCTGTTTGCGCTCCAGTGTCTGAAAATCATGGGCGCGATTCCGGTTGTTGCGATTGACTTTAACGAGGAACGTCTTGCCATCGCGCGTGAGCTCGGTGCCGATTATACCTTTACGCCAAATGAACCGGATCTGAAACAGAAAATTCTCGATATCACGGACGGGAAGGGAATCAACGCCGCCGTCGAGGTTACCGGAAGCGCCAAGGCGCTCAAGATGACGCTGGAACTGATGGCGCGCCACGGAAGAGTCTCCCTGACCGGTTGCACCCGCATTTCCGATGAGCCGATCGACTTCTATCAGCTTGTTCACCGTCCGGGTGTCGAGCTGCTCGGCGGGCACACATCCGTCCGTCCGAATGTTGAAAGCATGCCGTTCTGCTGGACGCCGCATGACGATCACGCAACACTTCTGAAGCTGATTGCCGCAGGACGTCTGAAGGTCGGCCCGATTATTTCCGGAAAAGTCAGCCCGGCTGATGTCTCCGCGGTTTACGCACGTCAGTGCCAGCCAAACGCTCCGCTCGGTGTACTCTTTGATTGGACCCTGATCGACGATCCCCAGTAACCGATCTTCCGCTCCGGTTTCCCCGATCTTCATCCTCGGCGATAACAACAAAAGCCATAGAACCACAGAACTAAAACCACAGAATGCGAGGTATAATTATGAAAAGAATTCTGTCCTTTTTGCTTCTTTCTGCGATTCTCTGCAGCTTTGCTGCCTGCGGCGGAAATCAACCCACGCAGACAACGCCTGCGGCGGAGGGTACAACAGCATCCCCTTCCTCTTCCGAAAGCACCACTGTTCCGGAAGAGGCTCCTGCTTTCCCAGAAAACGCCTCCTATGACGGACATGGCTTTCTGATTCTGGTTGCCGGCAATTACAAAAGCAATGATTTTGCTTCGGACGAGAACAACGCCGATATTATCGGGTCTGCCATCTATCGCCGCAATATGATCATCAATGAAAAATTTGATGTCAATATTGAAAATGAGGATATTATCCGCTTTAACAGTGCGGGCGGATCGGGCGACGGCTTCATGAAGATGAGGCAGAGTTATACGTCGAACAGCTATGATTATGATATGTGCATGATCGGTTCCTATGACGCCGCAAATGTTGCGAAAAACGCAATGGCCTCTGACCTGAACAATTTCGAAGTCATTAACCTCAGCGCTTCCTGGTGGGACCAGCGTGCAAACAGCGATCTGAAGATCAAGGATAAGGTTTTCTACACGACGGGAGATATCAGCATTACCGACAACCGCGTGACCCATTGTATTCTTTTTAATAAAGGAATTGTGGCTGAGTCCTCCGATCTCCTCAATCCGTATCAGCTTGTCCGGGACGGAAAATGGACATTTGACACTCTGGCAGAGGAGGTCCGTAAGGTCGGTGTGGATGTTGATGCCAACGATGTGATGGATGAGAAGGATAAATACGGTCTTCTCACCTGGAATGACTCCTTCAGCGCTTCTGTCGCCGCGGTCGGAAACCGTTTCGCCCGTGTAAACGAAGAGGGGACGCTGGAGCTGACCTTCTACAACGAAACGCTGGAGACGCTTGCGGAGAAATATTGCGACCTGACCTTTGACAGTCAGCATGCCTTCAATTATCAGTATCAGATCGGGTCGGCCAATTGGGATCCTTTCCGCAATTCTATGTTCCGGGAGGGCCGTGCGCTGTATTATATGCAGACGCTGACTGCCGTTTCGACTTTCCGTGATGATGCCGTTGATTTCGGAATTCTTCCGTATCCGAAGCTGGATGAGAAGCAAACGGAGTATAATAATCTGGTTTCCGTCTTCCATGCCCATTTTGTAATGGTGCCCTGCTTTGTAGAGAATGAAGAACGTACCGGTACGATTGTGGAGGCGCTGGCATATTACGGTCAGAAGGAATTAACTCCCGCCTATTTTGAAAAAACCTTGGTTGGCAGCCAGTTCCGCGATGAGGAAAGCGGAGAAATGCTGAATGTGATCTTCAACAGCCGCGTTTATGATGTGGGTCTTTATTATAATGTAGGAAACCTTAAACAGATTCTCCTCAACATTATCGCTTCACATCAGAACAAGCTTTCGTCCTCTTATACGGTTTTCCAGAAAAAAGCAGAGTCAGATGTTGAAAATATCAATTCTGCGCTTGCCAATATCAAGTAATCCAATAACATCGGAACATAAGCAGAACCGCCGCGGTACCGATACCGCGGCGGTTCTGCTGTTTGCTTGTGTTGTCTTATGCTTTGTGAAAGGTCAATACGCCGATTTTGAGGGAACCGTCATCGTTTTCCGAAAAGGCCAGCTCTCCGGAAAGCGCTGCGCTTTCTCCGTCCGGGACCGTAATAACAATGGAGGTATCTTTCAGCTCATAGGTGCATTCCGTACCGGAAGCAAGTGTACCGACTGCATAAACATTGATCGTGACCTTGCTGCCGGAGAACTTCAGCTCCGTATAGGAGCCGAAAACCTCATCGGTTCGGTAGGTGCCGGAGAGGGTCTTTGTGCAGGCGGCAAACGCGCCTCCGATCAGGCAGAGGAGAAGTAGGGTCGCTGCAATGCGAAGCGTATTTTTCATAGAGGTCTCCGTTCTGACAAATTTCCGGAGTATTCCGGTTGAGGACAGTATAGCACACCGTGGGCGCGCCGTCAACCGTTCTCGGGAAATCTGCAGGTTCGGAAATGCTGCCGATCAGAGGCCTTCTGCCTTGGGTATGACATGCGGGAGTTCTGGACTCATGGGACAGGGAAGTGCCGTCAAATCCGCTCCAGCCTGGCACGAAGGCTGATTTTCCGTTCGGTCGGCAGAATGTCAAAGCGGATGACATAGGCACCCGCTCGGTCATCAATCCCAAGAACGGTTCCCTCTCCCATAACCGAATGGCGGACGCGATCGCCGACGGAAAAGACCGTCTGCCCGGCACGGGCGCGAAGCAGCCGGTCGCTTGTTGCGTGCCGCTCTGCGGCTTCCCGGAGCAGTTCCCGGTCCGGTTCGTTTCTCCGCTCCAGCAGGGACGGCTCAATATCGAGCAGAAAACGGGAGGGGTGGCGCGCACCGCCGTCATGCTCCCGCCCTTCGCTGTCGGAAATCCAGAGACCGTTTTTCGCCCGTGTCAGCGCGACAAAAGCTAACCGGCGTTCCTCCTCCATGCCGTCGAGATCGGCGGTTTTCTTGGAGGGAAAGATCCCCTCTGACAGAGAAAGAAGAAAGACATACGGAAATTCCAATCCCTTTGCCGTATGCACGGTCATCATCCGGACAGCATTGCGCTCCGGCGCGGAGTCGGCTCCCGTAAAAAGAGAGATATGCTGAAGGTAGCTGTCCAGTGTGGTTTCCTCTCCGCATTCCACTTCATATTCATGAACCGACTGCTTCAGCTCCGCAAGGTTGTCCAGCCGTTCGCCGCTTCCCTCGGTACGCAAAGCGCGTTCGTATCCGCTGCGGTCCAGCAGCTCGGAAAGCAGCTCGGAAATCGGCTCATAGGCTACCTTTTCGCGAAAAGAGTCTACAAGCGAAAGAAAAGCGGCGGCACCGGTTGTGCGGAACAGCTCACTGTCCGAAAGCGAGCGCAGCGCGTCAAGCAGGGAACTGCCGTGCTGCTCGGTGTATTCGGTCAGCGCTTTCATACGCCGTTCCCCGATATTGCGCTTCGGACGGTTGACAACGCGACGGAAGGCCAGATCGTCTCCGAAAGCGATTAGCCGCAGATAGGACAGTGCATCCTTAATTTCCGCACGGTCGTAAAAGGCAGTTCCGCTGTAAATCGTGTAAGGAATCTTCTCTTTTTGAAATACTTCTTCGGGGACACGGGAAACATAATGTGCCCGGTAAAGTATCGCGATGTCGCGCGGCTCCGTGCCCGTGTCGATTAAGCGCCGCACCTCACAGGCAAGCTTTTCCGCCTCTTCAGCGGAGGAATGCGTGTGCTGCCACACGGGGAGCCCTCCGTTCGGGCGGGTCGGCGTCAGGTCCTTTTTGATGCGGTTTTCGTTTTTGGCAATCAGGGAATTGGCAACGGCAAGAATCTGCGGGGTAGAGCGGTAATTCCGGTTCAGAAAAATGGTTTTTGTCCCGGGAAATTCCCGGTCGAAATCCAGTAAAAAGCGCACGTCGGCGCCGCGCCAGGTGTAAATGGTCTGATCCGGATCCCCGACAACAAAGAGATTGCGGTGGTAACCGTACAGCGCCCGCATCAGTCGGTACTGCGGCTTGTCAATATCCTGGAATTCGTCGATCATGATATATTCCAGCCGCTTCTGCCATTTTTCCCGGATGCCGGGATTTTCCTCAAAGAGGAACAGAGTCACGGCGATGAGGTCGTTGTAATCCAGGGCAAAGCACTTCTTTTCCCGGTAGAGATAGCCGTAAAAAATCATATCTGCGGGATCCTCCGCACGGGAATATTTTTCCCGTAATTGCTCAAGCGGCAGGGCAAGCATATCCTTATAATACTGCGGTTCGGTTTTCATTTTCCGCATTTCAATCATATCCCTGGCGGCGGAGAAGGTCATATGCCGCAGGGTCAGACCGCGCTCTGCATAAAGATCCGCAAGCATGGCGTCAATATCCGAATTGTCAAGGACAAGAAAGTGTTCCGGATATCCGACTGCGTGTGCTTCCTCCTGAAGTACGGTAACACAGAAGCTGTGAAAGGTACAGATCAAGCCGGTGTCGCTGTCCCCGGTCAGGGTGCGGATACGGCGGCGCATTTCCGCCGCTGCCCGGTTTGTGAAGGTAACACAGAGGATATTCTGCGGAAGAACGCCCATTTCTTCAACCAGATAGGCAAACCGGTGAGCAAGCGCGCGTGTCTTGCCGCTGCCTGCGCCGGCGATAACCCGTATGGTTCCCTCGGTTTCGGTAACGGCTTCTCGCTGCTCGTCATTCAGGTTTTCCAGAAGATCGGTCATGTTATTCCTCCGCCGGTGAATATCCTTTTCTGATATCATCTTATCACAGGCAAATGGGATTTGCAAGAGCTTCCCCTTGCGTTGCGCGCGCAGGCGTGCTACAATAAAGCCAAAAGAAAGAAACAGGAACGGAGGCATGAAACTCATGACACTTTTGATAGCATCGGATATCCACGGTTCGGCGCGCTGCTGCGCCGCCCTGCTGGAGCGCATTGCGGAGACCAAGCCAGACCGCGTTCTTCTTCTCGGGGATCTGCTGTATCACGGGCCGCGCAATGCGCTGCCCGGGGAGTATGATACCAAGGCGGTTGCAAAGATGCTGAACACCCTGACGCCCGCTCCCCTCTGCGTGCGTGGCAACTGCGACAGCGAAGTGGATCAGATGATGTTGAACTTTCCGATTCTTTCCGATTATGCGGCGATTTGTCTTCCCGACGGAACGCTGGTCTATTTTACGCACGGGCATCTGCTGGACCGGATTGCTCCTTTGCTCAAAAATTGCGGCAAGCATACGGTCCTGCTTTCCGGTCATACCCATGTACCGGATGTTTGGGAGGAGGACGGCCTCACTCGGATGAATCCCGGCTCGACTTCCATTCCGAAGGGAGGCTCCGACTGCTCGTACATGACGGTGACAGACGGCGTTTTTGAATGGCATACTTTGTTTGACGGGATTCTCTGGCGCCGGTTCTGTTTTGAGGACTGAGCAGATGCCGGTGGTTGTCGGACTGACCGCGGGCGAGCGGGAAGGGACTTTTTCTCTGCGGGCGAACTATTCAGAGGCGATTTTCGGTGCCGGCGGCATTCCGGTGCCGCTTCCGTATTCTGCCGATCCGGAGCGGCTGGCGGCTTACAGCGCGCTTGACGGACTGCTCCTTACCGGCGGCGGAGATGTGGATCCGGCGTTTTACGGGGAGACCGTGTGCGATCCCTCCGTCACGGTTGACCGCGCGCGGGACGAATTCGAGCTTGCCGTATGTCGGGCGTTTCTTGCGGTAAACAAGCCGGTTTTCGGTATCTGCCGGGGCATTCAACTGCTGAACGTCGCGCTTGGCGGCACTCTTGTGCAGCATATCGGAAATCATCGGCAGACCGAGCCGGGAGCATATGCCTCGCATTCCGTGACCGTGCTTCCGGGAACCCGTCTTGCTACGCTGATCGGTCCCGGTGAGCACCGTGTCAACAGTTTTCATCATCAGGCAACCGAACAGCCTGCCCCCGGACTTGTGGTTTCCGCACGCGCCCCGGACGGGACCATCGAGGCGTTGGAGGCCTCTGACGGGCGCTTCCTTCTCGGTGTACAGTGGCACCCCGAGTATGATCCGGGCGGCAGCACGGACGGCCGTGCCCTGTTTGCCGGCTTTATCCGTGCGGCGCTTGCCCGTAAGCAATCCGACTTCTCCTCATGACGAGACTTTTTTTAGAAAAAGATTGACAAATGCTTCCCGGGGTGCTACAATACTTTGGTAATGGGCAAAGGCGTTCATTCCGGGCGGGGATTTCCCCGCCCGAATGGGCGCCTTTGTTTTTTGTTAGGAAAGGACGACGATTATGGAAAAGGAAGGTCAGATCCGCATTCCGTCGGGATGCGCGATTGCCGCCGTCATCTCCCGGGAGGGCAAGAAGATGACGGGAGAAAAAATCATTGCGGGAATGCTGCCGATGCGGGACCGTTCCAACGGACTCGGAGGTGGCTTCGCCGGATACGGTATCTATCCGGAATACCGGGAACTCTATGCGCTTCATCTTTTTTATAACGACAATGACGCGCGCGTGGAATGTGAGAGGCTGCTCAAGGACAGCTTTGAGATTGTCAAGGCAGAAAATATTCCGATTCGGAAAATTCCGGAAATTACGGATATCCCTCTGATCTGGCGCTACTTTGTAGCCCCGCTTTCCTCCGTGCTGTCCCGTCTTCAGCTTGATGAGCGTGAATACGTGGCGCGAACGGTCATGCAGATCAATACCCGTCTTGACGGGGCCTATGTGTTTTCCAGCGGAAAAAACATGGGGGTTTTCAAAGCGGTTGGCTTCCCGGAGGATGTCGGGCGTTTTTACCGACTGGAGGAATACGAGGCATATTCCTGGACGGCGCACGGGAGATACCCGACGAATACACCGGGGTGGTGGGGAGGCGCGCACCCCTTTGCGCTGCTTGACTATTCCATTGTCCATAACGGAGAAATTTCCTCCTATGATGCCAACCGGCGTTTCATCGAAATGTATGGCTATAAATGCACGCTGCAGACCGACACGGAGGTTATCGCTTATATCGCCGATTACCTGCTCCGGCGGCAGGGTCTTACTTTGCAGGAGATGGCGTCCGTGATTGCTGCGCCCTTCTGGAGCAATATTGAGGAGCGGGACTCCGAAGAGCGGGAACGGCTCGCTTTCCTGCGCAAGGTATATCCGAGCCTCCTTGTTACCGGACCGTTTTCCATCGTGCTCGGGTTTGAGGGAGGCTTGATGGCTTTGAATGACCGTCTGAAGCTCCGGTCCATGGTTGTAGCGGAAAAGGATGATTGTGTGTATGTCGCAAGCGAGGAGGCGGCAATCCGCGCGATGGAGCCGGATGCGGAAAATCTGTATGCGCCGGCGGGCGGAGAGCCTGTAATTGTGAAAGTGAAGGAAGGTGTTTGAGATGGCGATCTCTTATCTGACCCCGGAGTTTGAGGTGCTGCGCGATCCGACGCGCTGCATTGCCTGCCGCGTTTGTGAGCGACAGTGCGCAAACGGTGTGCATTCCTTTGATGACGTGTCCGGATTGATGCTGAGTGACGAAGCAAAATGTGTTGATTGTCAACGCTGCGTCTGCCTCTGCCCGACGCACGCCCTGAAAATCGTGAAGAACAACTGTGCATTCCGGGAAAACGCGAACTGGCAGAGCGATACCATCAAGGAAATATATAAACAGGCGGCAACAGGGGGGGTTCTGCTCTCCTCGATGGGTAACCCGAAGCCTCTGCCGGTGTATTGGGACAAAATTCTGATCAACGCATCCCAGGTGACAAATCCCCCAATCGATCCGCTGCGCGAGCCGATGGAGACAAAGGTTTACCTCGGGAAAAAGCCCCGCTCGGTTCGCAGGGGATCGGACGGGCGTCTGGTGACCGAGCTGCCGCCGCAGCTGGAGCTGTCAATGCCGGTGCTGTTTTCAGCAATGAGTTACGGCTCTATCAGCTATAATGCGCATGAAAGCCTTGCCCGCGCCGCGGAGTCACTCGGCGTGTTCTATAACACCGGAGAGGGAGGACTGCATGAGGATTTTTACCGTTACGGGGCGAATACCATCGTACAGGTTGCTTCCGGACGCTTTGGCGTCCATGAGGACTTTCTCAACGCCGGAGCGGCAATTGAGATCAAAATGGGACAGGGGGCAAAGCCGGGGATCGGCGGACATCTGCCGGGGGCGAAAATTGTCGGGGATGTTTCGAGGACGCGCATGATCCCGGAGGGATCGGACGCGATCTCTCCGGCGCCGCATCATGATATCTACTCAATCGAGGATCTGCGGCAGCTTGTCTACTCTCTCAAGGAGGCGACGGAGTATAAAAAACCGGTGATTGTCAAGGTTGCCGCGGTGCATAATATCGCGGCGATTGCAAGCGGCGTTGCCCGCAGCGGCGCAGATATTATCGCGATCGACGGCTTCCGCGGAGGAACCGGCGCGGCGCCGACGCGGATCCGGGATAATGTCGGAATTCCGATCGAGCTTGCTTTGGCGTCGGTTGATCGCCGCCTGCGTGACGAGGGAATCCGGAACGATGTTTCGCTGATTGTCGGAGGCAGTATCCGTTCCGCCTCCGATGTTGTTAAGGCGGTGGCTCTCGGTGCGGATGCCTGCTATATTGCAACGGCTGCTCTGATCGCGCTTGGCTGCCACCTGTGCCGGACCTGTCAGACGGGTAAATGCAACTGGGGAATTGCCACGCAACGCCCGGAGCTGGTCAAGAGACTGAACCCGGATATCGGTGCGGAGCGTCTCTGCAATCTGATGACGGCATGGAAGCATGAGATTATGGAACTGATGGGCGGAATGGGAATCAACTCAATCGAGGCGCTACGCGGGAACCGACTGATGCTGCGCGGCGTCGGAATGACGGAAAAGGAGCTTGAGATCCTCGGTATCTCACACGCGGGAGAATGAAAAGAATATATGTGAATGAAGAGTGGTGCCTCGGCTGCCATCTCTGCGAATACAACTGTGCCTTTGCTAATTCCGGAGCCCCTGATATGGTGCGGGCGCTGAAAGGCAAGCCGATTTTTCCGCGCATCCGCGTGGAAGGGAATGACCGGATCTGCTTCGCTGTATCCTGCCGCCACTGTGAGGATCCGATCTGTGTCAAAAGCTGTATTTCCGGCGCACTGCATCGGGAGGACGGCGTGGTTTGCATCGACCGCGCAAAATGCGTCGGCTGCCTGACCTGCGTTTTGGTCTGCCCGTACGGCGCGGTGGCGGAAGGAGAGGACGGCGTCGCAAGAAAGTGCGAATTGTGTTTGCACAACTCGGTGGGAGAACCTGCCTGCGCGGCAGGTTGCCCGAACCGGGCAATCGTATATGAGGAGAGGTGACCGGCGTGAAAAAGTATGTAATTATCGGAAACGGAGCTGCCGCGGTAAACTGTGTGGAGGGAATCCGCTCGCTTGACCGGGAGGGTGAAATCACCCTTGTCTCGGAGGAGAAGTACGCGACCTACTGCCGTCCTCTGATCTCCTATTACCTGGAGGGGAAAACCGATACCGAGCGCATGCGCTATCGCCCGCAGGATTTTTACGAGAAGAACGGCTGCAGCGTTCTGTACGGGAGACGGGCCGTGCGACTGGATGCACAGAAAAAACTGGTCGAGCTGGAAGACGGTACGGCGCTTTCCTACGATGCGCTTTGCGTGGCTTCCGGTTCTCATCCGTTCGTCCCTCCGACGGAGGGGCTTGAAAAGGTGAAGAAGCGCTTCTGCTTTCTGACTTTGGAGGATGCTTTGGCGCTGGAACGCGCAATCACGCCGGAGAGCCGCGTGCTGATTGTCGGGGCGGGGCTGATTGGGTTGAAGTGTGCGGAGGGGCTGCACGGGCGGGTGGCTTCCCTTACGGTTTGTGACCTTGCCGACCGCGTTTTGCCGAGCATTTTGGATGAAGAGGGCGCAGCGCTGGTACAGAAAAAGTTGGAGGAGCACGGGATCTCTCTCCGGCTTGCCGACCCGGCGGTGCGGTATGAAGCGGATGCTGCGTTCCTGAAAAGCGGCGTGCGGATTCCGTTTGACATTCTTGTGACCGCGGTCGGCGTCCGACCGAATGCCGCGCTGGTGACGGGGGCGGGCGGAGCCGGATCCCGCGGTATCGCGGTGGATACCCGGATGCGGACCAGCCTTGCGGAGGTTTATGCCGCCGGGGACTGTACCGAGAGCACGGATATCTCGGACGGCAACGTGAAGATTATGGCGCTGCTTCCGAACGCCGTGATGCAGGGCTTTTGCGCAGGTGTCAATATGGCGGGCGGCAGCTCTGTTTTTGATTGTGCCGTGCCGATGAATGCAATCGGTTTTTTTGGACTGCATGTAATGACGGCAGGCAGTCGGCCGTCTTTGTCTGACGGGGCAGAGGTATATGAGGAGCATACAGATAACTCCCTGAAAAAGCTCTTTATCCGGGATAACAGGCTGGTTGGGTTTGAACTTGTGGGGCAGACCGAACGGGCGGGAATTTATACGTCCCTGCTCCGAAATGGCACGCCGCTTGACTCTCTTGATTTCGAACGTCTAAAAAAAGTTCCGGATCTTTCTGCTTTTCGTGCAGAAAACCGTAGAAAAATGCTGAGAGGTATGGTATAATAACATGTTTATTAAAGCAGACGGGCTGGATCATGCGGCTCTCAACGAAGAAATCCGCCGTTCAAACGGCGATTGCGTGATCGGCGGCTGTCTCGGACAGCGGTTTCTTGCTGCCGGGATGAGCGGAAAATCCATCGAAATTGACGGGATTCCGGGGAATGCGCTCGGTGCTTATCTTGCCGGTGCAACCATTACAGTCAACGGAAACGCGCAGGATGCGGTCGGTGACACCATGAACGCGGGTTGTATCGTGGTTCACGGCAGCATCGGGGATGCGGCGGGCTACGCTATGCGCGGCGGGGAGATTTATGTCCGCGGGAATGCGGGTTACCGTGCCGGCATCCATATGAAGGAGTACAAGGAAAAAAAGCCGGTTATTGTGATCGGCGGCAGAGCGGGAAGCTTCCTCGGGGAGTATCAGGCAGGGGGACTGATCCTCGTGCTTGGTTTGCACACCGACGGTAAGCCGATCATCGGAGACTTCCCGTGCACGGGGATGCACGGCGGAAAGATGGTTTGTCGCGGCGCCGCCGACGGAGTCCGCTTTCCGGAGCGGACACGCAGAAGAAGTGCCACTTCCGAGGATATGGAGGAGATTGCTCCGTATCTCACGCGCTTCTGCGGATTTTTCGGTCTTGACCGGGAGACACTGCTTTCCGGAGAGTATACGGTTATCACGCCTGACAGCAAGAATCCGTATAAACAGATGTATGCTGCAAATTAAGCAAATCGGAGGGAAAAATGAAGTACACAAAGGACGAGGTGCTCCAGTATGTTGCGGAGGAGGATGTTAAGTTCATCCGGATGGCGTTCTGCGATGTCCGCGGCAGGCAAAAGAATGTCTCGATCATGCCGGGAGAGCTTTCCCGGGCGTTTGAGAACGGGATTTCCTTTGATGCTTCTGCAATCGAGGGCTTCGGCGGTGAAGTTCGCTCCGATCTTTTCCTCCGTCCCGATCCCTCGACGCTTTCGGTTCTTCCCTGGCGACCGGAGCACGGTCGGGTGGTCCGGATGTATTGCACCGTTTTTCGGCCGGACGGAACACTATTTGCTCCGGACACGCGAACCGTTCTGATCCGGGCGATCGAAGCTGCGCGGGCGGAGAATATTGAGTTTTCCTTCGGATCGGAAACGGAGTTTTACCTTTTCTGCCGGGATGAAAACGGGGAGCCAACACATATTCCCTATGATCATGCGGGATATATGGATATTGCCCCGGAGGATCGGGGAGAGAATGTGCGGCGGGAAATCTGCCTCACGCTGGAGCGGATGGGAATCCGCCCGGAAAGCTCGCATCACGAGGAAGGGCCCGGTCAGAACGAGATTGACTTCCGCTATGCCGATCCTCTGACTGCGGCAGACGATGCAGTGACCTTCCGTTCCGTTGTGAACACAGTGGCGGCGCGGAGCGGTCTCTATGCGGATTTTTCTCCGAAACCCCTTGAAGGGCAGCCGGGGAACGGAATGCATATCAATATCTCGGCAAGAAGTACAGACGGCAGAGAGATCCTGCCGCAGGTGATTGCCGGGATCCTTTCGCGCGTCCGGGAAATGACGGCCTTTTTCAATACGGCGGAGGCATCCTACCGGCGTTTCGGTTCGGATAAAGCGCCCGGAGTGATTG
Source organism: Eubacteriales bacterium (assembly GCA_034178705.1). Lineage (GTDB taxonomy): Bacteria > Bacillota > Clostridia > Oscillospirales > CAG-272 > RUG12395. Next base: position 38,868 of record JAXFQY010000106.1, read on the forward strand.
CCTGGGGGCGGGAAAACCGTTCGCAGCTGATCCGGATTCCGGCTGCCGACGGGGAATACCGGAGGGCGGAGCTTCGCTCCCCCGATCCCCTTTGCAATCCCTATCTTGTCTATGCGCTGCTGATTCGCGCGGGACTTGCCGGAATCCGGGAGCAGGCCGTTCTGCCGCCGGAAGCAGAGTGGAATTACTATGCGGCCGCACCGGAGGTGCGTGCCCGATTTGAGACACTGCCCGCCACGCTTGCCGAAGCGAAGGCAGCGGCGCGCAGCAGCGCGTTTATCACAGCGGCTCTCCCGGAGGAGCTTGTGCGGATTTTTACCCGCTGATTTCCGAAAACAGAAAGATCTGCAGGAAGTGAGGAAAGGGAATGGAGCTTACGGAGCACTGTTACAGCGTTCTGCTTGTGTCTTCATCGGAAAAATTCAATCGTTCCCTGCTCGAACTGCTTCCCGCAGACACCTATCTGCCTGTTACCGCTGTGGGGGATGTGACAGGAGCCCGGCGGGCGCTGTTGGAACGCAGTTTTGATCTTGCAATAATCAACACGCCGCTCCCGGATGATTTCGGGACAAGACTGGCTCTGGACATCTGTGACGGAAGCGGGACGGGGATTTTGCTCCTTGTCCGGGCAGAGCACTTCCCGGATATCAACGCGCGCGTTTCTCCCTTCGGCGTGCTTGCGCTGTCAAAGCCCACAACCTCGCAGATGCTGACGCAGTCGCTCTCTTTGCTCTGCGGCACGCGGGAACGCCTGCGGCGAATGGAGCAGCGCACGGCTTCCCTTGAGGACAAGATGGAGGAAATCCGTATTGTCAACCGTGCTAAATGCGTTCTGATCGAACAGCTGAAGATGACCGAGCAGGAGGCACACCGCTATCTCGAAAAACAGGCAATGGACCGGTGTGTAACCCGCCGCTCCGTTGCGGAAAGCATTCTTGCCACTTACAAATAACAGAAACCGAGAGACGGAAAAGCCTTTCGGAAAAGAGGAGATGATCGGAATGACAAAATACATTTTCGTGACCGGAGGCGTTGTATCCGGACTCGGAAAGGGAATTACGGCGGCGTCGCTCGGCAGACTGCTGAAGGAGCGCGGACTGAAGGTTGCGGCGCAGAAGCTGGACCCCTATATTAATGTTGACCCCGGCACGATGAGCCCGTACCAGCACGGTGAGGTCTATGTAACCGAGGACGGAGCGGAAACCGACCTTGACCTCGGACACTATGAACGGTTTATCGATGAGGACTTGAACAAATATTCTAATCTTACAACCGGGAAGGTCTACTGGAATGTTCTGAATAAGGAACGCCGCGGAGAATATCTCGGCTCCACGGTTCAGGTCATTCCGCACATTACCAATGAAATCAAGGAATTTGTCTACCGTGTCGGCAAGCAGACCGATGCGGATGTAGTAATCACGGAGATTGGCGGTACCATTGGAGATATTGAATCTCAGCCGTTTCTTGAGGCGGTCCGTCAGATTTCCCTGGAGGTCGGACGGGAAAACAGCCTGTTTATTCATGTGACGCTTGTTCCTTTTCTCCGCGGCTCCGACGAGCATAAGTCCAAGCCGACGCAGCATTCCGTCAAGGAGCTGCAGGGTATGGGAATCAACCCGAACATCATCGTTCTTCGCTGTGACGAGCCGCTTGAAGAGGATATATTCAAGAAAATTGCACTGTTTTGCAATGTCAAGCCGGATTGTGTGATTGAAAACATTACGCTGCCGTATCTGTATGAAGCACCGCTGATGCTGGAGAAAGCGAACTTTTCCTCGGTTGTCTGCCGGGAACTCGGCATCGACGTACCCGCCCCCGATCTTTCCGAATGGACGGAGATGGTCGGGCGGATCAAATCGCGCGAAAAAGAGGTTCATATCGGACTGGTCGGGAAATATGTCCGTTTGCATGATGCTTATCTTTCGGTTGCCGAGGCAATGCGCCACGCCGGCTATACGCTCAATACCCATATCCGGATCCATTGGATCAATTCTGAGGAGCTGAATGAGAGCAATTATGCGGATGCGCTTTCAGGGCTTGACGGAATTATTGTTCCGGGCGGTTTCGGCGGACGGGGAATCGAAGGAATGATTCTTGCCGTGCGTTATGCGCGCGAAAACCGTATTCCGTATTTCGGCATTTGCCTTGGCATGCAGATTGCGGTTATTGAGTTTGCCCGTCATGTCGTCGGAATTGCCGATGCAAACTCCGGTGAATTTGACGAACAGTGCCGCAACAAGGTGATTGATTTCATGCCCGGACAGAGCAGTGATATCGACAAGGGCGGAACCCTTCGTCTCGGGGCCTATCCCTGTGTGATCCGCCCCGGCACGACGATGGAACGCTGCTACGGCATGACGGAGATTTCCGAACGCCATCGCCATCGCTATGAATTCAACAATGACTACCGCGACGCTCTGACGGAGGCAGGGCTGACTCTTTCCGGGCTGTCCCCGGATAAAAGGCTTGTGGAAACCGTGGAGCTTTCCGACCGCCCGTTCTTTGTGGGGGTGCAGTTCCATCCGGAGTTCAAATCCCGCCCGAATCGCGCACATCCTCTGTTTTGCGGCTTTATTTCTGCCGCGCTGGATCGCGCGGAAAAGAAGGGCTGACTGATAGCATGGAGAAAGCAACGAACAGAAAAAAACTGTATGATCTTGCGGTGATTCCTTTGTTCAGTGCGGCAATTGCCGTTTGCTCCTGGATCACGGTCCCGTTTCCCGGCGTGCCGTTTACCATGCAGATTTTCGGAATCTTCCTTTCTCTGTTTACGCTCGGAGGGAAGCGGGGTACGATTTCTCTTCTCGTCTACCTTCTTCTCGGAGCTGCCGGGGTGCCTGTCTTTTCCTCCTTCCGCGGCGGGATCTCTGTTTTGCTCGGAACGACCGGCGGATATCTTCTCGGCTTTCTGCCAATGGCACTTCTCATCTGGCTTGCTGAGCCGTTTTTCTCGGGAAAGGCCCTCTGGCGGAAGGTACTTGTCTGTGCTGCCGGGGTTGCTGTCTGCTACGCATTTGGAACGGTATGGTTCCTTGTCGTTTACACCTCAAAGACCGGACCGATTGGCGTTTGGGCTGTGCTGTTGAAATGCGTTCTGCCCTTTCTTCTGCCGGATGCACTGAAAATCTTTCTCGCCGCACGTCTTGCGGCGCTTTTCCGGCGGCTCGGATTCCCTCGTGTCTGAATCCGGGTTTTCCGCTCTTCTCTTAATCCTCAAAATCAAAACAATCAGATAAGATAAAACGGAGGAAAAATGAACGACCGCTACGAAAATCCCCTTTGCCGCCGGTACGCCGGCAGAGAAATGCAGGAAATCTTCTCCGACGACAGAAAGTTTTCTACCTGGAGAAAGCTGTGGATTGCTCTTGCGGAAAGCGAAAAGGAGCTTGGTCTGGATATCACCGATGAGCAGCTTGCGGAAATGCGGGCGCATGTCGACGATATCGACTATGAAGCCGCTGACCGTCGGGAGCGGGAGGTGCGGCATGATGTGATGGCGCATATCTACGCCTACGGCCTTGCCTGCCCAGACGCCAAGCCGATTATCCACCTCGGTGCAACCAGCTGCTTTGTCGGGGATAATACCGACCTGATTCTCCAGCGGGATGCCCTGCTGCGGATTCGTCGGTTGCTGCTTGGGGCGATCTCCGCTCTTGCGGATTTTGCAGATAAATACAAGGATCTGCAGACGCTTGCCTATACGCATTTTCAGGCGGCCCAGCCGACCACGGTCGGAAAACGTGCCACGTTGTGGCTGCAGGATCTGATGATGGATCTTGAGCATCTGGATTTTGTGCTCGGCAATCTGCGACTGCTCGGCTGCCGCGGCACAACCGGAACCGGGGCAAGCTTCCTTGAACTGTTCGGGGGAGACGCGGAAAAGGTTCGCGCGCTTGAGAAAAAAATCACGGAGAAGATGGGATTTCCCTCTGCTTACGCTGTCAGCGGTCAGACCTACACGCGCAAGGTGGATTATTACTCTCTGTCTGTACTTTCCGGGATCGCGCAGAGTGCGATGAAATTTGCGGGAGATATCCGACTGCTCAGTCACCTGAAGGAGTTCGATGAGCCGTTTGAAAAGGGGCAGGTCGGGTCCTCCGCCATGGCATATAAGCGGAATCCGATGCGAAGCGAAAGAATTGCTTCTCTTTCCCGCTATGTAATCGCGGATGCGATGAATCCCGCCATGACAGCAGGCGCACAGTGGCTGGAACGGACGCTGGACGATTCCGCCAACCGCCGTATCAGTATTCCCGAAGCCTTTCTCGCCGTGGACGGCATTCTGACCTTGTATATCAATGTTATAAGCGGCGTTACTGTCTATCCGAAGGTCATTGAGCGGCATCTGCGCGAGGAGCTGCCCTTCTTTGCGACGGAGAACATTCTGATGTATTGCGTCCGCGCCGGCGGGGACCGTCAGGTGCTTCATGAGGCAATCCGGCGTCATGCCGTTGCCGCCGGAAAGGCGGTAAAGGAGGCGGGGGCGGACAACGATCTGCTTGACCGGATTGCTGCCGATCCCGTTTTCGGATTGACACGTGAGGAAATTGACGGAATTATCAGAGAGGGCGGATTTTCCGGCATGGCGGCACGTCAGACGGAGGAGTACCTTACCGAGGTACGGCGTGTTCTTGCCCAGAACGCGGAGTCCCTTGCGGTAAAACCCGACACCGCAATTAATGTATAAAAACGAATGAAGAGAAGAGGTAAAAAACATGCTTACGGCTATTGTGGGAATTAACTGGGGAGACGAAGGAAAGGGGCGAATGGTTGACCTTCTTTCCGCTGATTATGACGTGATCTGTCGCTATCAGGGCGGCAATAACGCAGGACACACCGTCATCAACGACAAGGGCAAGTTTATTTTGAACCTTCTGCCCTCCGGGATTCTGCGCGATACAACGGTTAATATCATGGGCAACGGAATGGTTATCGATCTGGAGCATCTCGCCGGAGAGATCGGAAAGCTGACCGAAAAGGGAATCCGGATTACTCCTGAGAATCTGAAAATCAGCGATAAGGCGATTGTCTGCCTGCCCTATCACAAGATGCTGGATATCATGGAAGAGGAGCGGCTTGCGGACAAGAAGTTCGGTTCGACGCGTCGCGGCATTGCCCCCGTTTACGCGGATAAATATATGAAGAAGGGAGTCCGGATGGAGGATCTTCTCCACCCCGAGACGCTCCGGGACAAGGTCCGCGATCTTGTCGATTGGAAGAATATAACCGTGACCGGCTACGGTCATGCACCGATCGATCCCGAGGATATTCTTGTGTGGCTGGATCGGTACGGTTCTATTATCGCGCCGTATATTACCGATGTGTCTTCCTATCTCACAGATGCCGTAAATGCCGGGAAAAACATCATGTTTGAAGCCCAGCTCGGCGCACTCCGTGATATTGATTTCGGGATTTACCCGTATACTTCCTCCTCCTCTACGCTGGCTGCTTATGCTCCGATCGGAGCGGGAATTCCCGGCGTTCGCCTTGATCGCACACTCGGCATCATGAAGGCATACTCCACCTGTGTAGGCGAGGGGCCCTTTACCGCCGAGATGTTCGGGGAAGAAGCAGAAAAGCTCCGTGCCGCCGGCGGAGAATACGGGGCTGCAACCGGAAGACCTCGCCGTGTCGGTCCGTTTGATATTCCCGCCTCCCGTTACGGCGTTGCCGTGCAGGGCGCGGACTGCATTGCCCTGACAAAGCTGGACGTGCTTTCCTATCTTGATTTCATTCCGGTCTGTGTTGCCTATGAAATTGACGGCGTGAAAACGACCGTGTTCCCTACCGGAGACCGCCTCAACCGCGCCAAACCGGTTATTGAGTATCTTGAGGGCTTCGGGGATGTTTCCTCTTGCCGCACATGGGATTCGCTTCCTTCGGCGGCAAAGCGTTATATTCAGTATCTTGAAAGCGCGGTCGGATGTCCGATCCGGTATGTCTCGGTCGGTTCCGGTCGGGATGAATACATTGAATTGCAGTAACGGAGGAAGTCGCAAGATGGCATCACAGATTGTTCTGATCCTTGATTTCGGAGGACAGTATAAGGAATTGATTGCGCGCCGTGTACGGGAGTGCAGTGTCTATTCTATCGTAAAATCCGGCGATATTACACCGGAGGAAATCCGCGCGATTTCTCCGATTGGAATGATCCTGACCGGCGGCCCCAACAGCGTTTACAAGAGCGATTCCCCGCACTGCGATCCGGCGATCTTCGACATGGGCATCCCCGTGCTCGGTATTTGCTACGGAACGCAGCTGCTCGCCTGGTCGGTCGGCGGCACAGTGGCCCCGGCGGGAACCGGTGAATACGGTAAAACCAAAATGCGCGTGAATACGGAGTCCCCGCTTTTTGGCGGGCTTGACGCAGAACAGATCGGTTTGATGAGCCATACCGATCAGATTACCGTTCTGCCGGAGAGCTTTGTTTCCGCGGCAGCTACCTCCGCCTGCCCTAATGCGGCCATAGAGAACAGAGAACGCGCGCTTTACGGCGTGCAGTTCCATCCGGAGGTTGAAAGCACTCCGAACGGAACGCAGATGATCCGGAATTTTCTTTACGGCGTCTGCGGTGCGGCCGGGGATTACAATCTTCACGATCTGGAACAGCGTCTGATTGACGATGTCCGGCGTCAGGTCGGGGATGCGCATGTTCTGCTCGGCCTGTCGGGTGGGGTGGATTCCTCGGTTTGCGCTGCCCTCCTGTCCAAGGCGATCCCCGGGCAGTTGCATTGTATTTTTGTCGATCACGGTTTGATGCGCAAAAACGAGGGGAACGAGGTGGAGCAAGCCTTCCGCGGTATGGATCTGCACTTTATCCGTGTGAACGCAGAGAAGATTTTTCTGTCGGCCCTTGCCGGGGTGACCGATCCCGAACAGAAGAGGAAGATTATCGGCCGTGAGTTTGTCCGTGTCTTTGAGGCGGAATCGGAGAAGCTGCCTCATGTCCGTTACCTTGCACAGGGGACCATTTATCCGGATGTGATCGAATCGGGCGGAAGCAAGGCGGCGACAATCAAAAGTCATCACAATGTAGGCGGCTTGCCGAAGAACATGAAGTTTGCGGGTGTTGTTGAGCCGCTTCGCAGTCTCTTCAAGGATGAGGTGCGCGCTCTCGGCCGGCAGCTTGGCTTGCCGCGTAGCTTTGTGGAGCGGCAGCCGTTTCCCGGACCGGGACTCGGCGTCCGTGTCATCGGGGAGATTACGGCGGAAAAGCTCGAAATTCTGCGGGAGGCGGACGCGATCTTCCGCTATGAGCTTGAGCGCCGCCGTGTCAAAGCAGACCAGTATTTTGCTGTGCTGACCGATACCCGGTCTGTCGGCGTTGTCGGGGATTTCCGGACCTACGATTACACGGTTGCCCTTCGTGCCGTCCGCACCTCTGATTTTATGACCTGCGAATATGCCCCGCTTTCTCACAATCTTCTCGGAACAGTATCCTCCCGGATCGTCAATGAGGTCAAGGGGGTCGGTCGCGTAGTATATGACATCACGGGAAAGCCTCCGGCAACGATTGAATGGTGCTGAAGCGCGTTTGTTCTTGCGTTTTTGAATTCTTCTATTGGAGGCAAAAGCTTTCATTCTTTTCCTCTCCTGATGCTCAAACAAAAAGGATCTCTATCGGCTCTCTCCGAGCCTCGAGATCCTTTTTCTTTTTCTCATATTCTTCTTGTTTTTCTGAAAGGGGAGGCTTTTCAAAAAAGGAAAGGGAGAAAGGGAGGGGAGAGGAAAAGGGGAGGGGAAGATTAAAAATGAGACCAAAAAACTATAAGGGAAGATGCAGCAAAATCAATTTCTCCAAATGTACCGGCGCAGCAAAACTCTATGTTTGTATTCAGGTGTCCTTCGCAAAGAATCTCGGATCTGCTCCCCACATTATCCGCTTTGCATGCAATGTGCCGCTTATCGGTATCGAGAACAATACCTGTATCACAGATTTTTGTGTAAAACAGATTCCGGAGATTATTCTGTCCGAGAGTGTATGCCTCGAAAAAGCCTATCATTGCCCAGAACATGCCGATTGCTCGATAATGCTATTGGTTGAATCACGGAATAACCGATTGGGCTATTGTCGTGGAAAAGGAGCATTGATGAAAGAAAACGACTTGATTGCCTTCAACAACTGATTTACAGAGTTTTGTCCATCTCAGATGAGCTTTTTGGGGGTCGAGATTGTTGCAATAATACATTATTCTCCTTTTTCTTGAAACAAAACAATCATCAGTATACAATGAAATTGAAAAAATACTGGTTGTTTTTGATCGTTTTAAGCAAGTTTTTTTGCTTGGACACAATTTCGAAATAATTTCATGATAGAATAGGTAAAATCAAAATTCAAAACGAGGAAAATCATGAAGAGAATTGCTTTATCAGTCTTCCTTTTTGTCCTTGTCCTTTTTGTTTCCTGTTCAAAACGCCCGTCTCCGCCTGCGGTGACCGCCACAGCGGAC
>JAXFQY010000012.1:0-7332 GCA_034178705.1 Eubacteriales bacterium
AACCAAAAACAATTGCTGCCGCTTTTGGAGGGAAGCGCGGATGCTGTGGAAGAATACCGTGAAATTCTTCATAAGCTTGATGCCGGGTTCAGCGCGCCGCTTGCCTATGCCGGATGGGAGGATCTGATTGTTCCGGTGGGAAGTGAGTGCCTGAAATGGTATGCCGGCAAATCAACGGGAGAAGCGGTCCTTGCCGTAATGAACCGTGCACTTCGGGATTCCATTGAAAATAACACCCATTCCTGTGCGGAGATTGTAGAGGATCTGACGCTGGAGGAAACGGCGCAGTTGGTCGGTATCGCATTTACCAGAGCAGCGGGTGCCGATTGTGCTCTGATCTCCCTTGGTGAATACCATGACGGAAAGGAGAACGAATTCGGTGTAAACGGATGCCTTTGGAGAGGTCCGGTCACCGATGAGGTCATTGGTATGGTAAACCCGCTGGGCTGGGTGGATACCGTAAAAACATTTGTCCTGACAGGGAAGGAAATCCAACAACTGGCTACCGATGGATACGATTTATTTGATGACGAAAATCCATTCCCGTATGTTTTGACAATTTCCGGCGATGCGGAGCTTGATGAAATGCGGGAATACACAGTCGTGATCTGCGGATATACCGAGGAGGTGAAAAGTCAGGGACATATGCAGGACACAAAAGTCTGCGGAATGGATGCCCTACGGGATTATCTGACCGAGCTTGGTACTGTTACAAAGGCGAACATCTGCGGATGACATCTGATCGGTGACAGATCCTGTTCCCGCAATCGAAGGGAGCTCCTTTTGGTTGGCACGGTTTTTCCGCTTACCATCCCATCCGCCGGAACTCCGACAAAACGGGACAACGACCGGAAAGCACCTGTTAAGGATTTTTCCCTGTTTTCTCGGCAGCGTATTCAAAAAAGCAAGCCCTCAGAAGCGTACGCTACTGCACTCGGCTTTTTAACCGACGCTCCGTTCGGGATATCCGGTCTGATCAACGCGGAAAATAATTGAAATCGGGAGCCGGATATTTACCAAATGTGAATTCGAAGTCAAATAAGGACTCTATGATTCGTAGATCATCAAAACTCTACGCATCGTGTGTGTTCATCAAATCATTTATCCTATAAAGTAACGGTGGAAAGGAGGAAACCCGATGGACCAAATCAAAATCGGAAAATTCATTGCCGATACAAGGAAAGAAAAAAACATGACACAAAAGCAACTTGCCGACGCACTATCCATCAGCGATAAAACAGTCTCAAAATGGGAGTGCGGAAAAGGGCTGCCGGAGGTTTCTCTTATGCTGCCGTTATGCGAGAGATTACAAATTACCGTGAACGACCTGCTGACCGGTGCAAGAGTCTCCGAGGCCGATTATCAGAAGAAAGCGGAGGATAATATGATGGATTTGATGAAAGAAAACGAAGAAAACAAAAAGCGAATGGTGCTGTCCGTCGTGTGTGGCGTTATTACAATCATTGCGGTAGTATCTCTGATTGTTATAGCTTCCTCTATTGAAATGCCGACAATAGCGAGAATTGCTTTAATTGTATTTGCGATTGCAACGGCTGTTGCCGGTATCGGAGCTGCCGCTATGCTTGAAGTAAAAGCCGGGTATTATGAGTGTCCGCATTGCAAAGCATTATTTGTTCCGTCAATAGGCGAATATGTTAAGGGATACCATACATTAACCAAGCGTAGATTGACCTGTCACGAATGTGGTAAGGTTGGAATGTGTAAGCACCGGATTATCCGATAGGCAAAATGCACTTATCAGCACAATATATACTTCTAAGGGGCCGCAGTTCTGCGGCTCCGTTTATATATCCAAATAAATTTTCAGAAGGGTCTTCTCAAAATCGGTCAACGACTTTATAATAATATTGACCGAATCGGTTAACGGAGGTTACTCTATGAACGAAAGGTTCTTTTCTTTGCCCACAGAAAAGCAGCAGGCAATCATAAACGCAGGATACAGGGTATTTTCACAGAACTCCTATAAAAACAGTCCTATGAGTGAGATCGCAGATGTGGCGGGCATCAGCAAATCCTTGCTTTTTCATTACTTTCACAACAAAAAAGAGTTGTATATGTTTCTGTGGGAAAAATGCGCAGAGATTACCATTGGGTATTTGACAAAGTACAACTGTTACGGACAGAAAAATCTGTTTGAAAGCATGGAAAAAGGCATGCAGGCTAAGATGGAAATCGTTCGCCTCTACCCCGATATGGCGAACTTTACCATCAAGGCTTTTTACGAAAAGGATGCAGAAATTTCCGCCGCCGTACAGGAAAGCTACCATAAATACTTCAATCTGAAAGCGGATAAGACACTGCTGAATATAAATCCGGAACAGTTTATTCCGGGACTTGATATTGAGATGATGTATCGTGATATGTATTGGGCGTCTGAGGGGTTCCTTTGGGAGATGGTTCAGCGGGGCAACGTGGATGTGGAACAGATGGAAAAGGGCTTTTCAAAGCTGATGAATTTTTGGAAGAGTATTTATCTTCGGAAGGAGTGACGGAATATGGAGATCATTAAAACGACAAAGCTCACAAAATACTACGGCAAGGCAAGAGGTATCACTGGGCTTGACCTGACTGTGTCACAGGGCGAATTCTTTGGCTTCATTGGCCCGAACGGCGCCGGAAAATCCACGACAATCCGAACTCTGCTCGGGCTGATTTCCCCTACCTCCGGTCGTGCAATGATATTTGGAAAAGATGTCACAAAAGAAAAAGAATCCATTTTACAGGATATCGGCTATCTTCCCTCGGAAGCATTATTTTACCAAGGAATGAAGGTGAAAGATATATTGAAGCTATCCGCCGATCTGCGGAAAAAGGATTGCAAGGCAGAAGCAAAATTGCTCTGTGAGCGCTTACAGCTTGATCCCTCCCGAAAGATTGATGAGCTTTCCTTCGGTAACAGAAAGAAGGTCGCCATTGTCTGTGCTTTACAGCATCGACCGGGATTACTGGTGCTGGACGAACCGACGGGAGGACTCGATCCGCTGATGCAAAAAGAGTTTTTTGACATCCTGCGGGAGAGAAACAAGAAAGGCACAACGATTTTCTTATCCAGCCATATTCTCTCGGAAATTCAGCGCAATTGTACCCGTGCGGCGATTATCCGTGACGGCAGAATCATTGCCTGCGACAGTGTGGATGCTCTTTCCAAAACCAATGCAAAGCGCATAACCGTTCACGGTATGATAGACCTTGAACATTTAAGCGGCATTCGTGACAGAAAAGAAACGAAAGACTCGGTCAGTTTCCTTTACAGCGGAGATATGGGCAGCTTACTGCGCACACTGTCTTCAGGTCAGGTTGATGACCTTACGGTTACGGAGCCGGATCTGGAAGAAGTGTTTCTTCATTATTATGAAAAGGAGGAGATGACGGTATGACGCTTGTAAAACACGAACTGAGGCAAGGCAAGACTTCCTTTTTGATATGGACAGTTGCTATCGGATTTCTTCTTGCAACCTGTATTTTTCTGTTCCCTGAAATGAAAGGACAGATGGACGCTGTAAACGATATGTTCGCCTCTATGGGCTCTTTTACCGAGGCATTCGGTATGGACCGTTTGAACTTCGGAACGCTTATCGGTTTTTATGCTGTTGAGTGCGGCAATATTCTGGGACTTGGCGGCGCATTTTATGCTTCTCTTTGTGGAGTCGGTATTCTCAGTAAAGAAGAAAAGGACAAAACGGCGGAATTTCTGCTGACTCATCCCGTCAGCCGCAAAAGCGTTATTACCGAAAAGCTGATTGCGGTGCTTATTCAGATCACAGCTATGAATATCATGATTTATGCACTTGCTGTCGGTTCTATAGCCGCTGTCGGTGAGACAATCCCCCTAAAAGAAATCAGTCTTATGCATCTTGCTTATTATCTGCTCCAGTTAGAACTTGCGGGAATTTGCTTCGGTATTTCGGCTTTCCTTCGCAAAGGCAGCGTAGGTATAGGACTCGGCATTGCCGTTATGATGTATTTTCTGAACCTGATTGCAAACATTGCCGATGTCGCCAAATTTCTGAAGTACATAACACCGTTTGGATATTGCGAGGGCGCTGACATTGTATCGAACGGAAGTTTAGACAGCATTTTGGTTGTTATCGGTGCAGCCATAGGAATTGGCGGAATCATGATTGCTTATCTGAAATACACGACGAAAGATATACATTAAAATGTTCCGTATGATCGGCGGCAGGAAAGAATTCCTGCCGTCGTTTCTGTTTTAGGTGTTAATCCAATCGTTGTTTACAATTTCTGTGGCTCTGCCGCGGATCTTATCCATCCGACCACCCCACTCCCTTTCCTGTTCTGCTTTGCGTGTTTCGGTTACGCCCTCGCGCTCTGTCATCTGTTTCGCAAACTGAAAGAACATATCTTCAGCCTGCTTATCGAAGTTGGCAAGGGATCCATTCCGCTTACCGCTTGACAGCAGAAATGCTCGTACCTTTCAGTTACTGTTCTCAAGGGTACGACGCTTGAAATTGCGTTTTCATGCCGGAATGCTCTTCGCCCGATTCTCCAAGGACTCTGCGCTTCGGACGTGATGTTCGCCTCCGGTTGGTAATATCTGGCCGCGGGTCTGCCAATCCGACACCGCATTTCTTCGGAATGCGAGCCTTTCTTTTTCCGGGCAAGGCATGACGGCGCTTGGCCTTTCTCACAGGAAGATTCTGCAGGATAATAACGAAAACATAACAGGACCCTTAATGGAAGCTTTGTGCAAAATGAAGAGTAATTTCCAGAGTGGCTTTTCCAATTTTATTATATTTACTTATGAAAAAAGTGTTGAAGAACGGAGAAACATATGGTAAAATATAAAAGTTATTTCTTCATCTTCCAATAAAAAAAGTCAGTTATCGGGAGAAAATATGGAACTTTTCGCTTTTATTCTTTACTTCGTTGTTGTCCTCGTAATCGGCGCGGTGTTTTTTCTGCGTTCCAAATCGGAAGGAGAAAAGGACTACTTCCTCGGCGGGAGAACAATGGGGCCGTTTGTCACCGCGATGAGTGCACAGGCGTCGGACATGTCGGGCTGGCTTCTGATGGGTTTCCCCGGCAGTATTCTCGCGTTCGGTATGGGACAGGCATGGATCGGAATCGGCCTTGCAATCGGAACTGCACTGAACTGGATCTTTGTCGCTTCCCGTCTGCGCCGGTTTTCTAAGGCAGCAGGGGATTCCATAACCATTCCGCAGTACCTGTCAAACCGTTTCTGCACAAAGAGTCCGGTGCTTCAGGTAATCAGTGCCGTCATTTTCATCGTGTTTTTTACCATATACGTTGCCTCAGGGTTTGTATCGGGCGCAACAGTATTTTCAACCATTATTCCGGGCTTCGAGGGGCAGGAAGACCTCGCCATGCTGATCTTCGCCTCCATCATGATTCTATATACTTTTCTGGGAGGCTACAAGGCGGTTTGCTGGACGGATTTTTTCCAGGGAATCATGATGCTGATTGCCCTGCTTGCCGTTCCGATCGTCATGGTTGTTACAAAGGACCTGGATCATACCGCCATTTCACAGGCGCTTCCGTATGTGGACGGCACGATGTCCGTTTTCAATCAGAATATTTTCTCTGCAAGCTGGCAGGAGATCGTATCGGGTCTTGCCTGGGGACTCGGATATTTCGGCATGCCGCATATCCTTGTCCGTTTTAGGGGCATTAAGAATTCCAAAATGATCAAGACGGCTGCCACCGTAGCCATCTCGTGGGTGGTGCTCACGCTCGGTGCCGCCATCGTTCTTGCCTATCTCGGAAGAATGGCGTACGGTGCCGAACTGCTTGCCAACGGCAATCAGAAGCTGATTTTCATAACGGCGGTACGGGATTTGTTCCCGGCGTTTATAGCGGGAATGCTGCTCTCGGCAATTATTGCCGCTGCCATGTCCACAGCGGATTCACAGCTTCTTGTTGCATCCTCCTCTTTCACAAATGATATTTACAGACCCGTCATTCGCAAGAACGCCTCCAACAAAGAGATGCTTTGGGTAGGCAGAGGCGTTGTCATGGTGATTGCCGTAGTTGCATATTTTATCGCTTCAAACGGCGGTAAAGGAGCACAGGCAATCATGAATATGGTTGAAAACGCATGGGGCGGCTTCGGCTCTGCATTCGGTCCCGTGATCCTCTGCTCGCTGTTCTGGAAGCGCTTTACGTATAAGGGCGCAATTGCGGGCGTCGTCGGCGGTGCGGTAACGGATGTTACATGGCTGCTCACACTTACCGAGAGAACGGGGATCTACGAGCTTTTGCCCGGTTTTATCGTCGGTGCGGTATGCTGTGTTGTCGTTTCGCTTCTCGATAAATCGCCCCGCGATGAAGTAAACGCACTCTTTGATCGGGCAATGTCAAGAGCAGCCGAAGAATAAAAAACGGAATAAAGGCAAGCAAGAAGGCTGTTTTCAGGACAAGAGTCAAAACAACAGCCTTCTTTGCGATATACGGGAAGAGCACGGATCTTCGATCATTCATTTTGTGAGGCTATTGACCATGGCATATAAAGTGATAGACCAAAACACATATTATCGCAAGGACATTTTTCGCCATTTTTCCGAAGATTGCAAATGTTCGACCTCCATGACAGCAAGAATGGATGTCAGTGCCCTTGTAAGATACTCAAAAAAGACGGGAACGAGATTTTATCTCAACTTTCTTTACCTTCTGTCCAAGGTTCTGAATTCACGCGATGACTACAAAATGGGCTATCTTTGGCAGACCAAGGAATTGATTTGCTATGATACCGTACATCCAACGCAATATGTGTTTCATGAGGATACCGAGACCTGCAGCCCCGTTTATTCCACTTATTATGCAGACCATGATACTTTTTACAAAGCGGCGCTTGAAGATATGGAACGGGCAAAAAAGACAAGAGTATACGGTCTGGATATGGAAAACCACCCGAATTGGTTTGATGCGTCCTATATTCCATGGCTGTCTTATGATTCCCTGAATATTGAACTGCCGGACGGACATCTTTTCTTTGCTCCGATCATTAACTGGGGAAAATACCGTGAGGAAAACAACAGACTGGTTATGCCCGTCAGTGTCCGGCTGAATCATGCGATTGCGGACGGATATCTGGTGGCCAAAGTGTTCCGCCTGTTGGAGCAAGAGATCAAAGCCTTTTGCGGCGAAATCCTGTTTTGATGATACGCGGGTCAATGTTTTTTAAGAAACCGGGACGAAAAAAATGGAACATGACTTTCTCGAACTGAAGCTATGGCTTGATGAGACGCGCGATCTGCCACTTGAGACAATGTCGGGCTTTTTCGACAGCAGAATTGACTCATATGAAGACCATATGGCACGCTGGAAGAAGCA
>JAXFQY010000021.1:0-10458 GCA_034178705.1 Eubacteriales bacterium
AGCAAAGAGGTTGTTGTGATGTCGGAGACGGAAAATTCGAAATTACACTTTATACCTCTTGCTGTAATGCCGATAAAGGAATCTACTACTATACCACTTACGAAAACCATCAGATCACGGCAGTTGATATGAAAAGAGAAAAGCTTGACGGCGAACAGTTGATTCGCTATCCGTTGATTCACGGAGAGCAAATCAGAATGCAGAACTGAAATTTCAGGGGCGGCGTGCCGTGCAAACTATTGAAGAAGCGCTGAACAAGCTTGAAAAGTCAAGATTTCGCTCCGGATTTTCTCTTTCCGATGCGGATTATGAATATCTTGAAGCGAAAGGAATGGATACAATCCGACGCCATGCCGTGGATTTTGTTCATCAACGGCTTTCCCCGGCGTATCCTGAAAAGGACGGAAGGCAGACTCCGATGCGCGGACATCCGGTTTTCAAGGCAATGCACGCAACGGCCTGCTGTTGCCGCGGGTGTCTTCATAAATGGTATCGGGTTTCCCCCGGGCGCGAACTGACAACGGCTGAGGAAGAAAAAATCGTCAATTTACTGATGGCATGGCTTGATAGACAACTTGCGCGCAGGGCGGGTAAAGTTTGATAAAATATCCCACGGGTTCGACTTAACTGCGGATCCGTGGGATATTTTTTATCAGATTTTACTTCGGTTTTTGAATCTCTCGGATGAAAAAACTGTACGCGGAGGGAATTGCATCCTCTCCGGAGATTTCAGCGGCAGTATGCCAGAGAAAATTTTGAGTTGGCGCGCTGCAGAATACGCGATATCCGATCATATGCCACTCCACATGGGTAAAGAGATGCTTGGCATTCCCGCAGGGGACAAGGGCAGTGACTGAAAGTCCTTGCTCGGCGCACCAGGCCGCAGCATCCTCTTCGGACAGAAAGCCGGCGGTGTTCGGCGGTTCCAGCATTCCCGCGAGCAGCCCGGTCTCTTGACGGCGGCGTAAAGCATATTTCTCATCAGCGCAAAGCAGAAAAACAGTACGGTCTTCCACACGGCGGGCTTTCTTTTTCGCGATCTTTGGATACTCATTCTCAAGGCCGGCGAAGTGAGCGGCGCAAAGTCCGGATAAGGGACATGTCCCGCATTTGGGAACTCCGTTCGGAATGCAGACGTTTTCGCCCAACTCCATCAGCGCCTCCGTCAAAGCGCCGGCAGTTTTTCCGGTCGGATAGACTTCCGCAAGCTCCGAGGCAACCGTTTTTCTGAGCGCGGGAAGAGTCGGATCTGCCGGAATCGTAAAGAGTCTGGAGAGTACCCGCATTACGTTTCCGTCGACGGCAGGAGCAGGAAGGCCAAAAGCGATTGAGGCAATTGCGCCGGCTGTATACTCTCCGATTCCCGGAAGCTTTTTCAGCTCCTCTGTATTTGCCGGAAGCTCCCCCTCATATTTCTCAATCAAAAGACTGGCGCATTTTCTGAGATTTCTTGCCCTGCTGTAATATCCAAGTCCCTCCCAGAGTTTCATAAGGCAGTCCTCGGAAAGAGCGGCAAGTGCAAAAACGTCCGGTGCTGCATCAAGAAAGCGCGAGTAATAGGGAAGAACCGCTTCAATGCGCGTCTGCTGAAGCATGATTTCCGAAATCCAGACATGATACGGAGTCGGTGTCTGTCGCCAGGGAAGCATTTTTTTGTTCTCCTGATACCATTGAAGAAGAAGGGGAATCATCGCAAGCAGCTTTGCTTTGAAAAGGATTCTGGGAGAATTTTTACTGTCCTGCATTTCTGCAATGTTCCTTTCAAAAGATGGAAAAGCAAAAGCTTACCAGTGGGTAAAAGAAAAAGGTTCCGGAACGGAAGCCTTTTTCGGTGCAGGGTGTCAAGTCAGATTAAAGGGACCATGGTTTCACTTCGGATTCAGTCGTATAGGTTAGCGGAGTTTGATAGGTTGCTTCGTAGATTTCACGCCAAACTGCATAATTCTGCTCACACATTCTACGGGAATTTTCGCGAACAGAAAGGGTCGGGTCCGGGAAAATAGGAGAAGAGATATGAACGGTATAAGCCTGTACGGGGAACCCGTAGCCATCAGACTTTTCCGTATCCTCCATAGTAATGAAAAAGGGAAGAACGGGAGCATTTGAACGTGCAGCAAAACGAAAAGCGCCGAGTTTCAGCGGACGCGGCTTCCGGTAATTCCACCACATAGCCTGTTCGGGATAAATCAGGATTTTTTCTCCGCGCTTCAGAAGACTGTCGGTTGCGTCTAGCAGTTCCTTCAGAACGGCAAGATCGGAAGAAATGGGAAGCGTGTTGCAGTGTCTGAACAGGTAACCGTAAAAGCCCGGGAAGGACGTGTAATTTCCCTCGCGGATAATTTTCCAGAGCATCCGACCGTGAAGAAAGGGCTGGATTGTTTTGAAGACAGCATAATTGTCGAAGGCGTTGAAGTGATTGCAGGTAATCAGAACACCGCGGTCTGCAACAGCTTTGTAATTCTCAATTCCTTTAATTTTGCGGATCACCAGCTCTCCACGCTTGATACAACCGTCAAAATGGCGTCGTGCCACAATGTTCGCGACGAAAGTTTCTGCCCGGGTTGTCAGATGTTTTCCGGTATAATCAACCTCTCCCTTTTTTAAAGGGCGCGTTGGCGGATCGTTCTCAACATCGCGGTCAAAATAACCGAGCCGTTCATATTCTTCAATTTTTCTCAGAATATCCAGTCTTTCCTGCGACTGCTCCATTCATTAAACCTCCCCGAGGCGATAGGGAACAAGAACCCCGGAACCGTCTTCCTCGGCTTTTTCAATTTCCGATGCGGCAAGCTTCATCAATTCCTCATAACCATGGATATCTGCTGCACGGTCGGCGTCTGAATATGTGGCGCGTTGCTCATGCAGCTGCTTTGCATAGGATGTACGATCGGCGTATTGCCAGAACAGAGCGTCCCCAAGAGCATTATCCGTGTGCCAAGGCTTATAGTGCAATTTGAAATGAAGAATCCCATTGGATTCCATTGGAGAATCGGGATAAGCCGTTCTGTTCCACCGCGTCGGCAGCAACCGGTTTCTGCCGTAAGTAATTACATTAAGATAGTCCTGATCCTGAGCAACGCGATAGGTAACAAGACCCAAAAGATGAACAAATTCCGTTTCAATTTTTTCACGGCGAAGTTCCTCCAGATTCATCAGAAGGACGCCCGCATTAAAATACTCATCGTAAGGAACGCCAAGCACCTTTTCGGAATACTGTCCGAAAACCGGCTCGTTTGCGATCACCTCATCCGGGATTGCCGCAAGCAACCGGCGTCCGAGCTGAACCCGGTACAGCTCGGAAATATCTCCGAGTATGAGAAGATCGGAGTCAAGATAAATTCCTTTTTTCCAATTTGGGAAAAGATCGGGAATAAAAAAACGGTAATAGGTCGCCTTAGTATAGTAATCACGGAGATGAAGCATACCGCCAAGCCGATCCATCTTTTCGGTAACATTGACAAACTCAACGGAAACCCTGTCGGTGCTCATTGAAGATAGTGCATTCTGATTTTCCTCAGAGAGGCGATCAATCAAAATGCGGATGGCATAATCATAATCAGAGGACGCATTATCAATCAAAGAACGAATAGTGACCGCAAGATATGGCGCGTAACGGTCGTCTACTGCAAAAAAGATCGGGACCGTTCCTTTTCTACGCTGTGTTTTTTTGTTCATGGCTGCTCTCCTCATCCTATTGGCTGTTTGGTGCTTGATCTGAATGAAAATTTCTGAATGAAAAATATCCGGAAGAATTATACAAGCTGCTCCATGTCCGAGAGGACAGAAGTTGCAGGGATTTTCAATCCGGTGCATCCAATTTCCCGTTCAGTATACCTTTTTTCTTCGTGGCTGTCAAGTAAAACGTCTATCCACTTTGGGAATTGAGGTGGAGAACAGGTTCACCCGCACTCTACTCGCGGTAGAGCGGTGGATTTTGCAGTAGAATTCAAGAAAAACCTCTTGAAAAGCAGGGGGATTTGTGTTATACTTGCTAAAAAATTGCAAGACTTTGATGAGGATCTCCATGGAAGAATTAAAGACTGTTATTGCAAAAAACATTTCCGAGCTTCGTCGTTCAGCCATGATGACACAGCTTGATCTTGCGGAACGTCTTAACTATTCCGACAAAGCTGTATCAAAATGGGAGCGTGCAGAATCCGTGCCGGATATTTCGGTGCTCAAAGCGATTGCTGATATTTTCGGTGTCTCCGTTGATTACCTTCTGCGTGAGGAGCACGGTGATGCTGACGCAGGCGTACCGGTTCCTGCCGCGGATAATCGCAAAAATGTTGCAAAGTATTTTATTATTGCCATGTGCATTCTTCTCGTCTGGCTGATCGCAACATTTGTTTTTATGGTTCTTGATCTTGTCGGGCCGGGAGGATCGTATTGGCTGGTATTTCTTTACGCAGTCCCGGTCTCTTTTATCGTTTGGCTGGTTCTCAATTCTACCTGGTTTCGGGGGCGCTTCAACTATTTGCTTGTTTCCGGTTTGACCTGGTCTCTCCTGACTTCCATTCATGTCACGTTGATCACACGGGGGCTCAACATCTGGATGCTTTATATTCTCGGTGTACCGGCTCAGGCCATTATCATCACCTGGGCAAGCCTTCGCTGGAAGCTTCGTCAAGGAGGGGCAAAAACATCTCCCGAAAGCGGGAAAAAAAGAAATACTAATGAGGAGAATACTGACAGTGAAATTGCTGAATGAGTTTGCCGCAACAGATGGCAAGCGTCCTTTTGATGCACTTGGCCTCGGGGAAGTCATGCTCAGACTTTCTCCGTCCGGGAAGGAGCGCATCAATCAGGGACAGACTTTTGAAAAGACTGCCGGAGGGTCCGAGCTGAATGTCGTATCCGGTATCTCCATTCTCGGCAGGCGCAGCGGAATGATTACCAAGCTTCCTGCGACCGGTATCGGCGAATTCATCAATCATTCCATTCGTTTCTGTGGCGTGTCTGACGATTGCGTTATCCTTGACCGCAGGAAAGATTCCCGCCTCGGCGTGTATTATTATGAAAGCGGTGCTTTTCCGCGCAAATCTACTGTCATTTATGACCGTACCGGATCCGCTTTTACAACCTTGATTCCGGAAGAGCTACCGAAGGATATTTTCTCTTCCACACGCCTTTTTCATACCAGCGGGATCACACTTGCCCTCGGCGGCACAGCGCGCGACACGGCAATTCAGATGATCCGCTCTTTCAAGGATGCCGGTGCGCTGATTTCCTTTGACGTCAATTACCGCGCCAACCTTTGGACCGAAGAAGAAGCGCGCAGTACAATAACCTCCATCCTTCCTTATGTCGATATTTTTTTCGTTTCCGAGGAATCGTCGCGCAGAATGTTTGGTAAAACCGGCACCCTACAGGATATTATGCGCAGTTATACACAGGAATTCGGTGCCCGGCTCGTCTGCACGACGCAGCGTGAGGTTATCACGCCGAACCGCCACAATTTCACTTCCGTTATTTATTCATCGGATGAGGATGCTTTCTACACCGAGAAGCCCTACCGCGGAATAGAGATCGTCGACCGTCTCGGAAGCGGGGATGCCTATGTCGGCGGCGTCCTGTTTGCTCTGCTTGACGGCTGCGATTACAGCGGCGCTCTCCGCTACGGAAATGCCTGCTCAGCGGTCAAGAACACCGTTCTCGGCGATCTTCCCGCCTCTGACCGTGCTGAAATTGAACATACAATTTTCTCTCATCAATCCGGTGCGGCGCAAAGCGAGATGAACCGATAAAATTCGGAGCGCATGTCCGGACTACCCGCTTTTCCCATTATTCCATATTTGTTCTTCCTTTCGGAGGCTCCATGAAACTTCAATATATTCAGAAGCTTACCTTGCTTGATTATCCCGGAAAGGTTGCATGTACCGTGTTTCTTTACGGCTGCAATTTCAGATGCCCGTTCTGCCATAATCCCGCGCTTGTCACGCGTCCGCCGGAGGAAGGACAATCCCTCTCCGAGCTTACTGATCTTCTGAACAAACGCCGCGGAATTCTTGAGGGGGTTGCCGTAACCGGCGGAGAACCGCTCTTAAACGACGGTGTTTTTGAACTGCTGTATACCGTCCGGGATGCCGGCTTCCCCGTAAAACTTGACACGAACGGCTTTTTTCCCGACCGCCTTCGCCGCGCAATCGAGGAGCACCTTGTCGACTATGTTGCTGTTGATATCAAAAATTCTCCTTCCCGTTATGCGGAAACCGTCGGTCTTCCTTCCGTCGATCTTTCCCCTCTTCTTGAGTCAATTTCTCTTCTTGAAGCTTCCGGTATTGCGCATGAGTACCGCACGACCGTTATCCGGGAATATCATGACGCCCGCAGTTTGACGGAAGCCGCGTCCTTGATCCGCGGTGCCGATCGCTACTATCTTCAGTGCTTCCGTGACACCGGCGACTTGCTTTCCGGCGGCTGCTCCGCCTATACCGCCGAGGAACTCGCCGCTCTTGCCGATGCCGTTCGGAGCATTGTCCCGTCGGTTGCTTTGCGCGGAGTGTAAAATCAACATGTAGTATTTTTGTGCAGAATCACTCACAAGATATTGTATCTTTCACTTGACAAGCGTTCTTTTGCTGTGTTATCATGATAACAATCATTCCGATAACACAGAAAGGAACGCATTTTTATGTATCAGGTCGTAAAAAGAGACAACCACATTGTTGATTTCGACATATCGAAAATTTCGCGCGCGATCCAGAAGGCGTTCGATGCTTGCAACAGACAGTCTGCGCCGAGCGTCATCGATTTCCTTGCGCTGAAAGTAACTTCCGACTTTGAGCCGAAGGTCAACGATGCTCTCATTGCTGTTGAGGACATCCAGGACAGCGTGGAAAATGTCTTGATTCAGGCGGGGTACGCCGATGTTGCCAAGGCATATATTCTTTACCGTACGCAGCATCAGAAGCTCCGCAATATCAGCGCAACCATGCTCGATTATAAGGAGCTGGTCAACCAGTATGTCAAGGCGACCGATTGGCGCGTCAAAGAGAACAGCACCGTCACCTACTCGGTAGGCGGATTAATCCTTTCCAACTCCGGTGCCATTACGGCAAATTACTGGCTCTCTGAGGTGTATGACTCCGAAATCGCAAAGGCCCATCAGAATGCGGACATCCACCTTCATGATCTCGCCATGCTGACCGGATATTGCGCCGGCTGGTCTTTGCGCCAGCTGATCAAGGAAGGACTTGGCGGTGTACCCGGGAAAATCACTTCAAGTCCGGCAAGCCATCTTGCGACTCTCTGCAACCAGATGGTCAATTTCCTCGGTATCATGCAGAATGAGTGGGCAGGCGCCCAGGCCTTCTCCTCCTTTGACACCTATCTTGCCCCCTTTGTCCGTGTGGACAACCTTTCTTATGATGCTGTGAAGAAATGCATCGAAAGCTTTATTTACGGCGTGAATACCCCCTCGCGCTGGGGCACCCAGGCGCCCTTCTCCAACATTACGCTTGACTGGACAGTTCCGGCTGACCTTGCCGAGCAGCGTGCAATCGTCGGGGGCAGGGAAATGGACTTTACCTACGGCGACTGCCAGAAAGAAATGGACCTTATCAACAAGGCCTTTATTGAAACCATGATCGACGGCGATGCCAACGGTCGCGGCTTCCAGTATCCGATCCCGACCTACTCCATCACAAGAGACTTTGACTGGTCCGATACCGAAAACAACCGTCTTCTTTTTGAAATGACAGCAAAATACGGCACACCGTATTTCTCAAATTACATCAACAGCGACATGGAGCCGAGCGATGTCCGTTCCATGTGCTGCCGTCTCCGCCTTGATCTGCGGGAACTTCGCAAGAAGTCCGGCGGCTTCTTCGGCAGCGGAGAGTCCACCGGGTCCATCGGTGTAGTAACCATCAACATGCCGAGAATCGCCTATCTTTCCAAGGATGAGGAGGAATTTTTCCGCCGCCTTGACCATATGATGGATATTTCCGCGCGCAGCCTGGATATCAAGAGAAAGGTTATTACCGAACTGATGGAGAACGGGCTGTACCCCTACACCAAGCGCTACCTTGGCACCTTTGACAATCATTTTTCCACGATCGGTCTTGTCGGTATGAATGAGGCAGGTTTGAATGCACGCTGGATCGGGCTTGATATGACCCACAAGGAAACACAGCAGTTTACCGTCCGCGTTCTCAATCATATGCGCGACCGTCTCTCGGACTATCAGGAAAAGTACGGTGCTCTCTTCAATCTTGAGGCAACACCGGCAGAAAGTACCTCTTACCGCCTTGCCAAGCATGACGTGAAGCGCTTTGGTGATATCAAAACAGCGGCGGAACCCGGCGGAACACCGTATTACACCAACAGTTCCCACCTTCCTGTCGGATACACCGATGATATTTTCGCCGCCCTCGACATTCAGGATGAGCTCCAGACGCTTTATACTTCCGGAACGGTTTTCCATGCCTTCCTCGGGGAAAAGCTTCCGTCCTGGAAATCCGCCGCTTCGCTGGTTCGTAAGATTGCGGAAAATTACAAGCTTCCGTATTACACATTGTCTCCCACCTATTCCATCTGTCCGGAGCACGGGTATCTGACCGGTGAGCATTTCACCTGTCCCGTCTGCGGAAAGCAAACCGAGGTTTACAGCCGCATTACAGGCTATTACCGTCCGGTTCAGAACTGGAATGCCGGCAAGACACAGGAATATAAGGAAAGAAAGACCTACGCCATTTCACCTGATATTGCGGGGCATTATCAGGGTGGCTCCGACAAAGATCTGCCTCATGACTCCTGCGAAAGACAGGCGTGCGACACAACCCCTGACGGCATCATCCTGTTTGCTACAAAGACTTGCCCGAACTGCAAGGTAGCGATGAGCATGCTTGACCGTGCCGGGGTTTCCTATGAAAAGCTTTATGTCGAAGATAATGAAGCCCGTGCAAGGGAGCTGAATCTTCACCAGGCACCTACTCTGATCGTGACCTCGGCCGGAGAGACCGATAAATATGTCGGGATTGCCGGTACAAGGGAGTATTTGAACAGTAGAGTATGAAATACGATCTGATCGTAATCGGCGCAGGTCCAGCCGGGCTTACTGCCGCCATTTATGCGCGGCGCGCCGGAAAATCCGTCCTTTTAATCGAAAAGAACGGTTTCGGCGGGCAAATGACTTTCTCCCCGAAAATCGAAAATTACCCCGGTTTTGTTTCGGTGAGCGGAAGTGAGCTTGCTGATAAAATGGTTGAGCAGGCGCTCTCTCAGGGGGCGGAGGTCGAATTTGCCGAAGCGCGCACAGCCGCCCGATTTGAGGATGGCTTTGCCGTTAACTGCGATACCGGCGACTATCGCTCACTCGCCTTGATTATTGCTGCCGGAGCCAAGCACCGTCGCCTCGGAGTACCCGGAGAAGCTGAGCTGATCGGGAACGGAATTTCCTTCTGCGCTGTCTGCGATGGGGCGTTTTATGCCGGTCAGAATGTTGCCGTCATCGGCGGTGGGAACTCCGCGCTGGTGGAAGCTCTTCAGCTGGCGGAAATCTGTCGGAGCGTTACCGTTCTCCAGGATCTGCCGCATCTTACCGGTGAAAAAAAGCTGATCGATGCAGTGACGGAAGCACAGAACGTTTCGGTGATCTGCGGAGCGCGTGTTCTCGGCTTTTCCGGTGACGGCGTTCTGCGCAAAATCCGATACCGGCAGGCAGACACCGAAAAAGCCCTCTCTGTATCCGGCGCTTTTATTGCAATCGGTCTGATTCCTGAAGTGTCTTCTTTCAGTAATCTGCTTTCTTTGGATGAAGCCGGTTATGTTTCTGCCGGCGAAGATTGCAGAACGGAATGTGAAGGTGTTTTTGTTGCCGGAGACTGTCGCAAAAAGGGGATTCGGCAGATTTCGACCGCGATTGCCGACGGGGCGTCTGCAGCGCTCGCGGCGTGCGCCTATCTTGATACTCTTAATAAGTGAGTTTACGGGGCTGCCATCCGGCAGCCCCCTATTACCGGAGGAACAATGAATTTTTCAAGGCTTGCCGACTATCTGAACGGGATTCTCGATCGCTACGATATTCCGGGATGGCAATGCGCCGTTTCCTATAAGGGAAATCTGGTTTTTTCGGAATGCGGTGGATACCGGGATCGTGAAGCCGGAATCCCCATGAAAAACGACGATCTATTCTGGATGTATTCCACGACTAAGCTCACAACGATGACCGCCGTGTCACAGCTTCTTTCGGATGGATGTCTTCGCCTGGAAGACAGGCTGTCCGATTATCTTCCGGAGTTCCGCGTCATGCGCGTGAAAACCCCGGCGGGGTTCCGTGTCGTTGAAACTCCGATTACCATCCGACATCTGATGACAATGACCTCCGGCCTGTCCTATGATATATCGCCTTGCCGCTCATATGCCGAGAGGAATCCGAATGCGTCGACCGAAGAAATTGTTACACAGCTTGCCTCGCTCCCCCTTTCTTTTGAACCGGGAACGCATTTTCTCTAC